>JAGPGE010000397.1 GCA_018056145.1 Armatimonadota bacterium | reverse complement strand
CCGGGTAATGGGGCGCGGACAGAACGTCTACGGCTCTCTGGGCGACCAGATCGTGTGTTCGGCCAAGCAAGTGACGCCGCAGAGCCCGATCGCCAAGGACAGCGTCCTGAAGGGCGTCATCGTCCGGTGCAAGCAGCCCGTGAAGCGGGCGGACGGCACCGAGATCAAGTTCGACGACAATGCCGTCGTCATCGTGGACGACAATGGCAACCCGCGGTGCACCCGTGTCTTCGGTCCTGTGGCTCGGGAGCTGCGTGACCGCAAGTTCATGCGGATCGTCTCGCTGGCCGAGGAAGTCGTCTAACCGCGCATTACTCTTGACTGGCCCGCCGGCACACAGGGAGAAGAGCAGGATGCAGAAGAACAAGCTGAACATCAAGAAGGGCGATGAAGTGCTGGTGATCGCGGGTAAGGACCGCTCGACCCGGCGCCATCCCAGGCGCGGTCGCGTCATCAGCGTTATGCCCGACAAAGAGCGGATCTTTGTTGACGGGGTCAACATCATCAAGCGCGCGGTGCGTGCTTCGCAGAAGGTCCGGCAGGGCGGCATTGTTGAGTCCCCCGGCCCGATCCATGTGTCCAACGTGATGCTGATCTGCCCGTCGTGCGACGCGCCGACCCGAATCGCGAACAAGCGCAACGATAGGGGCCAGCCCGTCCGCTACTGCAAGCGCTGCAAGGCTGCAATTGACGAGTAAGCGCTGTTGAACCCAGCCGCTCGCGCGGCGCAGGAACGTCGCGGACAACGGCGGCAAGTGAAAGCGCAGGGAAACAGGATGTCTGTCAAGCCGAGACTGAAAGAGATGTACGAGACTGAATTGCGCCCGAAGCTCATCGAGCGCTTCGGTTTCCACAACGTGATGCAGGCGCCGCGACTTGTCAAGGTCTGCGTGAACATGGGCATTTCGGAGGCCAAGTCGGGCCCCGAGGCCGGGCAGATCATGGAGACGGCGATGCGGGAGATGGCCCTGATCACCGGGCAGCGTCCGTGCATCACTCGGGCGCGCAAGTCCATCGCTTCGTTCCAGGTTCGCGCCGGCGCAATGGTCGGTTGCCGCGTGACCATTCGCGGGGACCGTGCGTGGGAGTTCGTGGACAGGCTGTTCAACATCGCCCTGCCGCGCATTCGCGACTTCCGCGGAGTGCCCCGGAACTCTTTCGACGGTCGCGGGAATTACAGTCTGGGCATCAATGACCAGCTGATCTTCCCCGAGTTGAACTATGACGATGTGAAGACACAGCGCGGGATGGACATCACCATCGTAACGACGGCCCGGACCGACGAGGAAGCCCAAGCGTTCCTCGAGGGTCTTGGTCTTCCGCTGGCCCGGCCCGAGGGGTAGAGCGAGCAAGGCCGGCGCGGGCGCACAGCCCGGGCAACCATCAGGAGGCACGCAGCGTGGCACGCAAATCGTGGATTGCGAAACAGAAGCGGGAACCGAAGTTCGCTGTCAGGGCGTATAACCGGTGCAGTCTGTGCGGACGTCGGCGAGCTTACATGCGCAAGTTCGGCCTCTGCCGCATCTGCTTCCGGGAGAACGCCCTGGCGGGGAACATCCCGGGTATCACGAAGTCGAGTTGGTAGTCGGTCCGTGGGCGATACGCCCCGTGGCGGGAGTCCCCCGCAGCAACCTTTGACGGAATCAGGCCGTTTGTTGCATGCCCAGCATAGGGCCCAGCAGGAGGAACTGGCATGGCTGCCGTTAGCGACCCCATCGCCGACATGCTGACGCGAATTCGGAACGCCGCAGAGTCGCGGCACACGAACGTGCGTGTGCCAATGTCCAAGATCAAGCTGGAGATCGCCAAGATCCTCCATGATGAGGGCTACATCCGCGGGTTCCAACTCGTGGGCAAGGGCCGGGATCTTCGCATCCGGTTGAAGTACGATGATCACCGCCAGCCCGTCATCAAGGGGCTCAAGCGTGTGAGCAAGCCCGGCCGGCGGGTGTACTGCGGGAAGGAAGATCTTCCCCGCGTGCTTGGCGGACTGGGCATCGCCATCGTTTCCACCAGTCAGGGCGTGCTGACGGCGCGCGAGGCCCGGCGGCGCGGTATTGGCGGCGAAGTGCTGGGCTTCATCTGGTAGTTAGCTGTGCGTTCGGGGAGTACAAGAAACTTCGGATCGGGAGCGAGTCTCGATGTCTCGAGTAGGCAGGAATCCCATACCCATCCCTGACAAGGTCAAGGTCGGCGTCGAGGCCGGCAACGTGGTGAAGGTCAAGGGCCCTCTGGGGGAGCTTGAGCAGCAGCTCGCACCCGAGATTGAGGTCACCATCGCCGACAATACCATCACCCTGGCGCGGCGGAGCGAGACGCGCGAGGTCCGGGCGTTGCACGGGCTCTCCCGCGCGCTCGTGGCCAACATGGTTCATGGCGTCAGCGAGGGCTTCGAGAAGCGCCTTGAGATCCAGGGCGTCGGCTACCGGGGCGACATGGAGGGCAAGAACCTCAAGCTGCGTGTTGGCTACAGCCACGAAGTCCTGATTGAGCCGGCCGAGGGCACCGAGATCAGCACTCAGGGGCAGCAGGTCATCATCGTCAAGGGCTGCGACAAGCAGGTCGTAGGGCAGGTCGCCGCAAACATCCGGAAGGTTCGCCCGGTGGAGCCCTACAAGGGCAAGGGCATTCGGTATTCGGGTGAAAAGGTGCGGCGCAAGGCCGGCAAGTCGGCCAAGGTCGGCGGCTAGCAGAGATACGCGCAGGCGGAGCCCCGGATAGTTGTCAGGCACCTGGGGCCCGGCGGCAGTGGCTAGTCAGGTCGGCCGTTGCCGCGGCGCTGGAAATCAGAGGTGTAGACAGTGAGGACGGAACGAGATCGGACCAAGAGCCGTGTCAAGCGCCACGCGCGCCTCAGGTTGAAGATATCCGGCACAGCCGAGCGGCCCCGGCTCTGTGTCACGCGGAGTCTTGACCACACGTACGCCCAGATCATCGACGACCGCGCGGGGAGGACGCTGTGTGCCGCGTCCACCCGTGAGGCCGGCGTGAGTGACGAAAACGGGCAGACTGGGAACATCGCGGCCGCCGCGAAGGTTGGGGCCCTGGTGGCGCAGCGCGCCCTTGAGAAGGGCATCGTTGCAGTGGTGTTCGATCGCTCGGGTTGGCCCTATCACGGCCGGATCAAGGCTGTTGCGGAAAGCGCGCGCGAGGGCGGCCTGCAGTTCTGATCGGCGTACCGGCAGCACAAGCACAGGAGTGAACCTGATGGCCAACGGCAAAGTGAAAGTCACCCTTACAGGCAGCCACTGCGGCTGCACCCAGCCCCAGCGCGCGACGCTGCGTGCCCTGGGTTTGCGGAAGCGGGACGACTCCCGGGAGCACAACCTCACGCCTGTGATCGAGGGCATGATCGAGAAGGTTAGGCACCTGGTAGAGGTCAATCCGGTCAGCGAGTAACTCCCGGCGGCGCTTGGCGCCCCGGCAGACGGGAGCATGTTCATGGACTATCAGAGCCTCGAGGGAACAAAGCAGAAGGACGGCAAGCGCGTTGGGCGCGGCCACGGCTCGGGTTCGGGCAAGACCAGTGGGCGCGGCCAGAAGGGCCAGAAGGCCCGGACCAACACGGCGCCGGGGTTCCAGGGCGGGCAGAACCCGCTGTACATGCGGCTGCCGACCCTGCGCGGCATCAGCAATAAGTCACACAACATCGGGATCTTCCGCAAGCGGTTCGCTATCGTCAATGTGGCGACGCTGGCCGGTTTCGAGGCGGGTACCGAAGTGACCCCCGAACTCCTGGTGGAGACCGGGGTCGTCAAGAAGCTGCTGGATGGCCTCAAGGTGCTGGGCGAGGGCGAACTGAACCACGCCCTGACCGTCAAGGCCAACGCCTTCAGCGCATCGGCCCGTGCGAAGATTGAGAACGCCGGCGGCACCGCCGAGGTGATCTGACGATGAAAGAGCGACTCGCCGGGCTTGCCCAGGCGCTCAAGCTGCCGGATGTGCGCAAGCGCATCATGTTCGTCATGTGGATGTTCGCCCTCTACGTGGCGTGCGCGCACGTGCCCCTTCCCGGAATTGACAAGGAAGCTCTTGCGCAGTTGTTCAGTGGCGGCGGGTTCGGGCTGGGTGAGATCCTTGACACATTTGCCGGCGGGTCACTCAAGCGGTTCTCGGTCTTCGCGCTGGGCATCATGCCCTACATCAATGCTTCCATTATCTTCCAGTTGCTGGTCATGGCCATCCCGTCTCTCGAGGAACTGCAGAAAGAGGGCGAGTACGGCCAGCGCAAGATCAACTCCTGGACGAAGTACCTGACGGTTGCTCTCGCCATGCTCCAGGCGGTGGGGATGATCAGCTGGTTCCGCGCGGGGCAGGCTTTCGTCGGCGGGCCGTTCATGGTGGCTTTCGACGTACTGATGATGACCGCGGGAACGTCCTTCCTGATGTGGATGGGCGACATGATCACGGAACGCGGCATCGGCCAGGGCGTCAGCCTCATCATTTTCGTCGGGATCATGACCAGGATGCCTCAGGACGTGGCCCAGACCATGACCATGTGGGCCAACGAGCAGATCGGCATTGCGAACATCGCCTTTCTCGCGCTGATCTTCGTGGCGACCATCTACGGGATCGTCAAGGTGCAGCAGGCGCAGCGGAAGATTCCAGTGCAGTACGCCAAGCGGATCAAGGGCAATAAGGTATATGGCGGGCAGAGCAGCTTCCTGCCGATCCGCGTGAACCAGGCGGGGGTCATTCCGATCATCTTCGCGATCTCCATCGCCCTATTCCCGGCCACCATTGCCCAGTTCGTGGGCAACCCGGACGTTGTGAAGAGCATCAGTCGCATCGGGATCAGCGAAGACGCCATCAGCAACACGTTGTTCGCGGTGGTTCAGTTCACGACTCCGGGGCGCAATGGGTTCGCGACCCTGCTGTACTTCATCCTGGTGGTGCTGTTCACGTACTTCTACACCGCGGTTACCTTCAACCCGGAGCAGATTGCGGAGAACCTGCAGAAGAACGGCGGGGCGGTGCCGGGCATCCGGCCGGGTGAACGAACCCGCGACTACCTGGACAAGATCCTTTTCCGAATCACTCTGGCGGGTGCGCTGTTCTTGGGCGTCATCGCCGTGATGCAGTACTACGTCGGCACGATTACTGGTGTGGACACCTTCACACTGGTTGGCGGGACGTCCCTGCTGATTGTGGTCGGCGTGGCGCTGGACACCATGCAACAGATCGAAGCCCAGTTGTTGATGCGCCACTACCAGGGCTTCCTGGCGTAGGCTATGGCGCGCGGGCGCCTTGAACGGAGATGCGGACATGGCAACCAATCTGATCCTTCTCGGACCTCCGGGCGCGGGCAAGGGAACGCAGGCTGAGTTCCTGGTGAACCGCCTGGCGATCACTCACATCTCCACGGGCGACATGCTGCGCGCGGCGGTTGCGAAGGGTACCGAACTGGGCCTTGAGGCCAAGCGGTACATGGACGCGGGCAACCTGGTGCCGGATGAGCTGGTCGTGGGCATCGTCCGCGAACGGATCTGCGAGCCCGACTGCGCTAACGGCTTCCTGCTTGACGGCTTCCCGCGGACGATCCCGCAGGCAGAAGCACTGGACGGGGCTATCGCGGAACTCGGGCTGGAGCCGCCGACCGTGGTGAACATGGAAGTAGCCGACCAGGTGCTCATCGACCGCCTCTCGGGGCGGCGCATGTGCGATACCTGCAAGACGATCTTCCATATTAGCCGCGACAGCGTGGACGTGGGAGACCCCTGCCCGCAGGAAGGCTGTTCCGGGAAGATTTACCAGCGGTCGGACGATCAGGCGGAAGCCATCGCGCAGCGGCTGGATGTGTACAAGCGCCAGACCGAGCCGCTGATTTCTTACTACGAGGCCAAGGGTCAGCTGGTCAGGGTCGATGCGGTTGGGACCGTCGAGGCAGTGAACGACGTGGTATTCGCGGCCCTGAAGG
>JAGPGE010000396.1 GCA_018056145.1 Armatimonadota bacterium | reverse complement strand
CGGGAACTCCGAGCAGGACATGGCGCTGTAACCGTGGCGCTCAAGCATCCGGGCGACGTCATAGGCCGCCAGTTCCACGAGGTACTGCCGGGCGGAGGCCACGGTGTCGCGGCCCTCGGGCTTGCGGTAGAAGACCCCCAGGGTCATGGCGCTGATCGCGTCCGGCAGCTCCTTCTTCAGATCGATGCCCTCGGCAGCCAGGTCCTCAGCGGAAGAGACCACCACGAACTCCACGCCCTGCCCCTGTGCGAGGGCTGCAAGCTGGTCCTGGAAGCCCCGGTCCACCACCGGCGCAGGCTCTACATCCCGTTTCCGGCGGGGCGCATTGGTGTACTCGGGTTGGAAGTACCGTCTATCCGCCGGGACACAGTAGCGCAGGCAGCTTCCCATCTCGCCGCCCCGGAAGCCGTGGATCGCCACCTGCTCCAGGATCACGTCCTCATCCACCGTGTCGGGGATGGGCAGGTCGAGGTCCAGGTCGAAATGCTCGCCCCACGCGCACCGCCACAGGTTCTTCCGGGCGAAGGTGTAGCGCTTGTTCTCGATCTCCACCACGTTGAGACCGTCGACTTCCTTCGAGAGAGCCCCCGACAGGCAATGCTTCACGCACAGGTTGCACCTGTCGCAGACGCTGCCGGGCTCCAGGAGCGGGGTGGGCTCCAGCACCGCGTCGGTGATGACCGTAACATAACGCTGCCGTGCGCCGAATTCGGGGGTAATCGCGAGCCCGTTATACCCGTGTTCGGCAAGCCCGGCGGCCACCGCGGCGTGAATGTGGCTAACATCCGGCGCGAAATGGGCCGTGAGGTCCTTGTAGCCCTTATAGCGCCAGATATTGGAGCTGACTATCGGCACTGCCGCGTAACCCTCGCGTTCCAGCATTAGCCCCAATCGGTACGAGATCTCATCCAGTCGCGAGTTCATCCAGTACTGGACCCGGTATGGCCCGATCTCCTGGGGGTGGTTGATCCCGCCCATTTCGATGGCCGCGTCGGGGTGATGGATCGCCATAACCACGACGGACTTCGCTGTTGGCAGGATGCCCTGGGGCGACATGCGCAGTGGGGCTTTGGCGAACCGTTCGATGTTTGCGATACCCACGAGGTCCACGCGCAGAGCCTGGTAGGCATACTGCTTGACGCGTCCGGTGAGTGCGCTGTCTACGGCTCTTCGGGTGCAGGCAAGGTCCATCTTCGGATAGCTCCTCTCAGGATGAGTGCAGGATGTCACTCATGATCGGTTGCAGCGAACGGCCGACAGGCAGGATTCCCCCTCCCACTGACAGCGGAAGGCGACGGCTACCGCTGAGGCCAGGTGTGGGGTGCTCGCGCCATCCAGCGAGTGGGGCCCCGCACAGCGGAAGGCGGCGGCTACCGCTGAGGCCAGGTGCGGGGTGCTCGCGCCATCCAGCGAGTGGGGCCCCGCACAGCGGAGGGCGAAGGAGCGGGATGCTACAATGGATCAGCTCACCGCCTGCCTGCCCAGACGGTCCGCAGTCTCGCGCGCGTCGGCGAGAAGAGCGTCCATGCGCTCCGGGTTGGCGCGCATGGAAGGCAGGTAGACCCCCAGCGCTGCCAGAACTCGCCCGCCGGGCTCGAAAACCGGGACGGCAAGAGCGGCGACGCCCCGGTCCTCCTCGACCTGCGCCGCGTGGCCGTCTTGCCGCACCGCGCCAAGGGCCTCAGTCAGTTGAGGCTCGGTCTCGATGCCGCCCCACGCTTCGCCGGGCAAGCCATTCGCGTCCATGATCTCGCCCAGTTCCTGCGCATCGGCCCAAGCCGCGAGCACACGCCCGGTGACCATCCCCCAGAAGCCGCTGCCGGTCTCGACGCTGGTTGCCACACGCACGACTGATTGCCCCTCCGCCCGCAGGACCGGTAGGCGCTTGCCGTGAACCAGCGTCGCGAGCACAACGGACTCCCCGGTGCGCTCGGCGAGAGCGTGAACTGCGCCGGTGGCAGCGGCGATCAGGCCCCCGGCCAGGACGCTGCCGCGGGCGATGTCCCGGCAGCGTGGCCCGAGGGTGTAGCCGGCATGGTCGTCCCGCCCCACGTACCCGCATCCCACCATGGTCTTCAGGATGTTGTGGGCTGTGGGGGCCGCAACGTCGAGATGCCGGGCGATGTCCTGAAGCGGCACGCCCTCACCTGACAGTGAGCGCAGCACCAGATAGTCCAGGACGCTGAAGGCCCGTTCGATCGACTGGATCACGGTCTCGCGCTCCTCTGTATATTCACGATAATGGAATAGAATTCAATAATAATGAAGTCATGCGGGCGTGTCAAGCGGTCATCGAACTCCAGCCACCAGTAGCAGGGATGGAAGGGAACTTCGCCCGATCAGCGAAAAGGTGACCGCTGACACAAGAGCGCCCCGGGAGGCCTGTCCATCATGCGCAACACCGCCCTGATCGCCGGCGCATTATCGCTCTTCTGCACGCTCGGCATCGCGCAGGAGCCGGTGTGGTACCCACCCACGGAACCTTCGCCTTTCGTGCCGGATGACGCTCGGTTCATCGGCGCTGGGAACTCGAAACTCACCCATTTCCGGGGACGCTGGGAACTCGATGATGACATCAAGCGCGCGGTCCTGTGCACTGCGCCGAGGATGACCGTGGCCCTGTATCTCGAGGGCAAGCTGATCGCCGAGGGCCACGACACCCACCAGGCGACGCCGGTCTGGGTGGATGTCACCGACCTCGTTCACCCTGGAACCGTGCGCCTCGCGGCCAAAGTGCATTCAGAATGGACCCCGCAGTTGTACGTCCAGATGCGGGTCGAATACGACGACGGGACCTGGAAGGACTGCATTACCGACCTCACCTGGGAGTGGTGCGAAGATCCGCCCGAGGGCTGGGAGGCCGGTGAGGGCGGGGGAGAGTGGGGGCCTGTGACCGATCAGGGCGGGTACGCGGCGGGGGACGGCGCTTTCTGGGGGCGAGACTTCGCGGTTCTCCCCCGCGAAGTGCTCCAGAAGCGCTTCGCGGCGCACAATCAGGCCCTGCGCGGTTCCTGGGCAGCGGACCGGGCCGAAGTCCTGCGCATGGACACACCGCCGGAGCGGCCCGAATGGGCTGCGCAGTTCGCGGACTTCTCGCGCATCGACCCCGCAACCGGGCAATTGCGGGACGGCTCTGGCAGGGTGCGGCACCCGTTTTTCACTATTTACGGCCAGTCCGGGGCGTTGGGCGTGACAGGGTGGGACCTAGATCAGCTTGAGGCTGACCTGGACCTCATGGTCGACAGTGGTGTGAACCTGTACGTGCGCATGCTGGGCTGGGGTTCGCTCCTGGACGAGAACGGCGATTGGGCGAGACTGGAGAAGCAGCCATCAGGCGCGGGAGGCCTGCGGTTCGACCGCACCGTGGACCTGCTAGATCATTTCGTACGCCGGGCATGGGCGCATGGGCGGTACATAGTGTTCGAAGGCGACTTCTACTGGTCCGCGCACCCCATCGTCCCTCCGCCGTACCGGGCGAGGTACCACCTGTACCCGGAAGTTCTGGAAGCCCAGGCGCTGGCCACTCGGAAGATCATGGCGCGGTACTCCCAATGCCCCCACGTGCTGGGCATGATGATCGGCGAGGAAGACATCGTCCTGGAGCACGACCTGGACAACCCGCACCAGAAAGCGCTCTTCGCGGATTTCCTGGCCCGGAAGTACGGCACTCTGGAGGAGTTCAGGCGCCAGACGCCCTGGGGGTACGACTACGCGGACCGGTCGGCGTATGTCCAGCGCGAGTGGACGGCGGAACACTGGCCGGGCAGGCCCCGTGAAAGGGTGCTGGTGCCCGGATTCCGGGGGAAGACTGACCCCTTCGCCGATGCGAAGACCTGGGATGAGATCCCGCTGCCCCTCTGGCCGTGGCAGTTGAGCATCACCGAGCCCCACGTGCGCAAGGGCGCATGCACCTCGCACAACCAGTTCTCACCCGAGGACCCGCTGTGGATCGATTTCTACGAGATGCGGGAAGATGAACTGCTGTTCAACATGTTGGTCAACTGGGCTCGGATCGTGCGCCAGGCGATGCCGGATCAGTTGCTCTTCTACTCCAATGCCCAGGACCTTACCGCAAGCTGGCATTTCCTGCACCTGTATCGCCGGGCCGAATTGCCCTTCGACGTCATCGGTGTCGGCTGTCACGACAGTAACACAGACCTCGCTGACCTGCCCCCGTGGGCCACGGTGCGCAAGGCGATCAAGGTGATCTCCGCGTATCGGCCGTATGCTCTATCACCGGGGAGCCCGGCGGTGGGAATCGCCTCCGGCGAGGGGGAGGGCGGCAACCGGGAGCGCCCGCAGGAGATCCTCAACTACTACCGCGGCGCTTTGTTCGACGAGATCGGTGGTGGAGTCGCCTGGACGCAAACCTATGCGTGGGAGCACATGAGCGGAGCCCATGGTGGCGCGCAGCCCCACAAGACCCCGGTGCTCGAATGGATGGGCGAGTTCATGCCCGCCACCGAAGGCGTGGAGTTCCCGCTGGACCGCCCGGTGCAGGTGCTGATCGTGCGGAACACGAATCTCGCGCACTCCAACATGAGCGGGCTGGACTACGGCAACGTGCAGGCTGTGGCCGAGTTCCTGACACAGCTCAACGTGGAGTTCGACATCGTGCAGGACCGCGACCTGGTATACGCACCGGCGGGGGATTGCCCGCCATTCAGGGTGGACCTGTCGCCCTACCGGCTGGTGATCGTGCCGCAGATGGCCATCGATTTCCCGGCCTCCGCCTGGACCGCGCTGGATGCATGGCTCAACGGGGCCGCAGAGGATGGACCGAAGGTGTTGGCTTTGGGCTGGGTGGGCAAGCGCGGGCCAAGGCTCGAACCGAAGCAGGCGTTCCACCCCGTGCTGCAAAGATGGGTGGGCATGTGGGAGTACGCGGGGACGGCGGACCTCAAGGGGAAGCAGACCGTGGAGCTGGTCGCGGAGACCGGGGCCCGCGAGCTGACGGTAGACTTCGGGAGTGTGCCGCCGGTGGGCATATTCGACCGAGGCGAGCCGGTGCTCAGGGCCGCCGACGGGTCGGTGATCGGTGCCCGCACCCGGCGGGGCTACGCGTCCGTCTTCGCTTTCGGTTTCCCGCTGGGGTTCGCGCACGAGCCTCTCTGGGGACTGGAGCCGAAACAGGAGCCGCGGGACGCAATGGCGCCGCTGTTCGACTGCCTGGCCAGCGAAGCCTGGGTGGACCGCCCGGTAGTCGCGCCTCACAACGTGCGGGTGTATCTCGCAAGCCGGGGAGAGATGATCCTGATCCGGGAGCGGGCGGGTATCGGCGGCCCGGTGCGCATTGGCCTGATGCGCGATGAAGGGCGCACGTATCCTGGGCTGGAATTGAGCAGGGGTGAGGATGGTTTCGTGTGGTTCACGGTTGATCTTGCGCCGTGGGAAGGCAAGTGGTACAAGGCGGAGGGGTGAGCGAAGCAGCGGACGGCGGGCAGAAGCGAGGGGACTGTTATCCCGACGCGCCGCCGTCCGTGCAGAGGGTGACTGCCATGGGTTCCCAATGGGTACAGGCACCGTGTTCGGATGAGGCTCGAACCCGGATGCCAGTCCCCCAATGCAGTCCCAGAGACACAAGCCCAACTCCATCCGGAAGGCAGAGAGAGCATGGCACTCCAGGTCACTGGTAGAACGGTCGCGGCGGGTGTCGAGAGGGTCGAGATTCCCGGCATCGGTGAACTGTCACTGGCGCTGCCTGAGCCCCTTGCGGCCCTGCGAGACGAAGCACTTGCATGCCAGAGTCAGCCGTGCCCCGGCATACCCGAGTTCGCCCTTGCCGATGCCCGGGCGTGGGAGGCTTCGCGGGGGGACGACTGGCTGATCTGGCGTGCTCGCCGTTGCGCCGAGCGCTTGCGCAGCCTACCCCTCAAACTGGAGCCGGGCGAACTGCTGGCGGGCAAGCCGCGGTTTCAT
>JAGPGE010000395.1 GCA_018056145.1 Armatimonadota bacterium | reverse complement strand
GACCTCGACACAGGCCAGGTCCTGTCCGAGCGGGAGCGCCTGCAACGCCTGAGAGCCGCCCACCCACACTGACGGGAACGGAGAGAGGCATGGAGTCGCTGATCCGCAACAGCACTGCTTCGGCTCCGCCGGACGCAGTAGCGCCCGATGCGGATCAGACGATGTTCTTTGCTGTTCCGAAGCGGCGCTTGCGGATATCCTCGGGCCGCCAGTCCACTGCGGCGAAGTCCCGGAACATTCCCAGGTTCAGGAGGGTGTTCGCGGGGATGTTCTCGCGGGCGGTGGCGCCCACAATGTAGTGGAGCATCCACGGATGGAGGGATCCCGGCACCGACTCGCGTTTCACCGCGAGGTGCTCCCGTGTGACCAACTCGCCCGCCGCGATGGCCCTCGCCGAGACTACGCTCTTGCGCCGCGCCAGCGCTCCGGCGGGCATCTTCCCGTCGCTGTTCACCACCACGGAGTTCACGCCTTCACCCAGCGCCTCTTCCACCTGCCGCACCTTGCGGACCATGTCCCGCACGCTCTCAACATCCACGGAGATCGACGCATCCGGGGTGTCCGGGTTTTCGTCCACGTTGAGGTGCTTGCTGATGAGCACCGGGTCCATCGCCGCCACCGCGTAGATGAGATGCTTGCTGGTGGTGTGCTCCACGCAACCCACCACAGCCCCAATGCGGTCGAATGCCGCCCGGTAGGTGTTGATGACCCGCAGATTCGCGCAAGCATACGCCTCATCCGTATCGCCGGATTCCAGGGTGGAATGCAGGACAATGGGCCCCTGCGCGCCGGCCTGCTGCAGCCGGTTCACGGCCGCCTCGGCCTCCCCGAGAGAGGCCCCGATGTCGTGAAACGTCACGGGCAGCCCGGTCTTCCCCGCCAAGTCCAGCATGATCGGGTTCTGCATGTCATCCGAGTTCAGGTTCAGCATCGGCGTGCCCAGCGAGACGGCAAGCTCCAGGCTCACCGGGTCCAGCGGCGTGTGGTACAGGATAATCCCCAAGTCCACCGCGAGGCGGTGCATATCCTCCCACTCGCCCCGCTGGAGAGACAGCTTCTTGTACAGGTCGTATCGCTCCGTGCCTGGTACGCCGTCCCAGTAGAACTCCTCGGGATCCCACAGGAAGGTGTCCACGCCGTCGCATCCAGCCTCCGCCGCAGCACGCAGGAGCAATTCCATCTTCTCCGCACTGCCCAGATGCGAGCAGCCGACCTCCGCGGTCAAGAAAATCGATTCCCCATATCCGATGCGCCTGTCGCGCACCTCGATGGTCGTCGCTTTCATTCAGTCGCTCCTGACTTTGCCCCCGGATTGCCACGGTCCAGGCGCACGGATGCCCGGCGCCTGAGGTGGCTTTCCGCCGCGAGCGCAGCGGTCGCCCCCTCCGCCGCCGCGACCACCATCTGGCGCACCTGTTTGCTGCGCACGTCACCGGCCGCGTACACGCCCGACACTGCGGTCCGGCACAGGTCGTCCGTGATGATGAACCCCTTGGCGTCCGTCTCGAGGGCGTCCATCAGGAACTCTGTCGCGGGCGCGGCGCCGCGCAGATAAAGGAAGATTCCCGACGCTTCGAGCACATGCTCGTTCTGGTCCCCAGTGAACCGTGCGCCGATGACCTGGTCGTCATCGCCGAGGATTTCCTGGATCTTCATCCCACAGCGCACTGATATGTTTTCGGCGGACTCCAGGGCAGCGAGCAGTTCCGGGTCCACGCGAACCTCGGGCATTCCGGTCACGAGGTGCACCGAACTGGCGATAGTTGACATGTTCAGCGCCTCTTCCACCGCCTGGTCGTCGTCTCCAACCACCAGCACATTCTCGCCGCTGTAGAATGGCCCGTCGCACGCGGTGCAGTAGCAGACCCCGCGCCCCTGGTACTCTTCCTCGCCCGGTAGCCTGCCAGCGGGAGCCATGGCGCCGGTGGCCACGATCACCTCGTGTGCGGCAAGGACTTCGCGCCCGGCGTACACGAGCTTCACTTCGCCGCTGAAGTCCACGCCGGCCACAGACGCGATGACGTGGCGGGCACCGGCGGCAACGGCCTGGCGGCGAATCAGCTCAACGAGGTCGCGTCCCTGGATCGGCTCCGCCTGTCCCGGAAAGTTGGCCACGACAGGCGCCTGGGCAGCCATCCCCGACAGCTCGGTGGGGCTGACCACCACCGTGTTCAACCCCGCGCGGGAGGCGTAGAGGGCCGCGGTCAGCCCGGCGGGCCCGGCGCCAATGACGCACAGGTCGCAGTTCGCTTCAGTCTCGGCCATCGCTCATCACCGTCCCTTGAGCGTCATTCCCAGGTCAGGATTACCTTCCCCGCAGTCTGGTCGATCATCCCGTCATACGCCGCCTGCGCCTGTTCGGGTGGGTAGACGCCAGTGATCAGCCGGTCCACATCCAGCCCGCTCTGGTACATGCAGAGCATGTCGTCATACCACGCCGGGTGCGCCACCCAGTTGCCCATCATTCGCATATTGCGCTTGATGATGAGCCTCTGCGGGTCGATGCTCTGCTTCCCGTGACCCACGCAGACGATGATCCCCTCGGGCTTCGTGGCATCCATCGCCACGTCAAGAGTGTCTTGCCTGCCCGCGCACTCGTAGACCTTGTCCGGGCCCCACCCGTCGGTCATGTCCTTGAGCAGGCCCACCATGTCATCCGTCGCAGTGGGGTCGATGGTCTGCCAGGCGCCCATTTTCATGGCGAGATCGCGCCGGGCCTGGCTGGGCTCGACCGCAATCACCTTCGCGCCCAGGAACGCCTGGACAAGTACCATGCCCAGCCCAACCGGGCCGCAGCCGAACACGCAGGTGATATCCCCCGGCTCGAGACCGGAACGCACTGTGGCCCCGTAGGGCACCCCGAGACCGTCGCCACACAGCAACACCGCAACCGGGTTGCTCACGTCATCGTCCAGCTTCACCATGCTTGCAGCTTTGGAGACGCAGTACTCCGCATGGGTCGCGCTGGGCGTGCCGACTTCGCTGCAGAAGGTGTCCTTCCCGATCCGGCACCAGCGGCACTTGCCGCACCCTTGGAGGGTGAACACGCCGACGCGATCGCCCTCTTCCCACTGCGCGTGGCCATTGGGGTCGGCAATGATCCCCGCCACCTCGTGTCCCCCGTTCATCTCCATGCCCTTCTCGCCGCGTACCGCGCCCATCTCGCTGCCGCAGACGCCACTGGCCGTGACCTTCACCAGCACCTGATTCTCATTCGGAACGGGCATCGGGTACTCATCGATCTGCACTTTTCCGTTGCCCAGTATGTGTACCGCGCGCATGGCTGACTGCTCCTTTGCTGATGGAAGGCCGTACGGCCCGAGGTCCGACTCCAGGGCAATTCCGCGCTGCGCCCCAGAGTCCTCCCGCCGGGCCCTCAGAAGGAGTCGTCTACGCGACCCCGAATAGCTTTCCGGACCCCGGATACTTTTCGCCCCTGCGTTGTTATGAGGGAACAGGGCGTGTGCATTCGGCTGCCATCACCTGGAGGGGCACTATGGCAGGTTTCCGCAAGGACGTCGAGACGCTCATTCGCGCCCGTTACCCCATCATCTATGTGCTCACGTGGGAGGAGGCGCGCATCGAGAAGGACCTTCTCGAAGTCTCCGAGCGTCTGAAGAAAGACCTCTTCACCTGGTCCATCACCACCGGCTTCGCCCGAATGCCTGA
Organism: Armatimonadota bacterium; assembly: GCA_018056145.1. Lineage (GTDB taxonomy): Bacteria > Armatimonadota > Zipacnadia > Zipacnadales > JABUFB01 > JABUFB01. Next base: position 2,259 of record JAGPGE010000395.1, on the reverse strand, counting down.
TGGGAAACCGGACGGCGGAACCACCGACCCCCTGCGTGCCCTGGGTTACCTGCTGGAGTCCAAGGACAACGGCATCTTCCTCATGCGGGACTTCGATCCGTACGTGAAGGACCCCACCGTGGTCCGCAAATTGCGGGACGTCGCGCGCGAACTGAAGATGAGCTACAAGACCCTCATCATCGTCTCGCCGGTGATGAACATCCCCGAGCACCTGGAGAAGGACATCAGCGTCCTGGATTACCAGCTTCCGGATCGCGAGGAGATACGGGTCCTGCTAGACCGCATCATCGCCCAGGTGAGCAGCAACCCGCGCATCCAGGTGGAACTCGACGACCACGAGAAGGAGCTTCTCGTCAACGCCGCCCTGGGCCTGACCGCATCCGAAGCCGAGAATGTGTTCGCAAAGGCCATCGTGGAGGACGGGCGGCTGGACGTGAGCGACGTGCACGTGGTGCTCAGCGAGAAGCAGCAGATCATCCGCAAGTCAGGCATACTCGAGTTCTACCCGGCGGAGGAAGAGTTCTCGGATGTCGGCGGCATGGACTTGCTGAAGACCTGGCTGCGCAAACGCGGCAATGCCTTCACCGAACGCGCCCGGGAGTTCGGGCTTCCCTTCCCCAAGGGCGCGCTTCTGCTGGGCGTCCAGGGCTGCGGCAAGAGTCTCTGCGCGAAGGCGGTGTCGGGCCTGTGGAAGCTGCCCCTCCTGCGCCTGGATGTGGGCTCACTCTTCTCGGGCATCGTCGGTTCGTCCGAGCAGAACATGCGGCGGGCGATCCGCCTGGCTGAATCGGTTTCCCCCTGCATTCTCTGGCTGGATGAGCTTGAGAAGAGCTTCTCGGGGGTGCGCAGTTCGGACGTGTCCGACGGTGGCACCACCTCGCGGGTATTCGGCAGCTTCATCCAGTGGATGCAGGAGAAGACCGCGCCGGTGTTCGTGATCGCCACGGCAAATGATGTGAGCGCACTGCCGCCTGAACTCCTGCGCAAGGGCCGGTTCGACGAGATCTTCTTCGTAGACCTGCCCACCGAAGACGAGCGCGCCGAGATCTTCTCCATCCACTTGCGCAAGCGCGGGCGCGAGACAGGGGACTTCGACGTGGCCGCGGCCTCAGCGGCAGCCGATGGCTTCTCCGGCGCTGAGATCGAGCAGGTGGTGGTTTCGGCGCTGTACGACGCCTTTGACGAGAGCCGCGAGATCACCCAGGAAGACCTGCTGGCGAATGTCGGGAATACGGTGCCGCTGTCGACGACGATGAAGGAGCGCCTGCAGTCCTTGCGCGAATGGGCGAGGACCCGGGCGCGGCCCGCGTCGGAGACCACCGTGGAACGCGGCTGGCAGGAGGGCCGGAAGATCGAGATCTGACGGGCGGGGACGACGCCAACCGTCGCCGCCGTCCGGAGGGGCCGCATGGGAAAGCGCGTCGGCACAACGCGCCGGGACCCATCCGGCCCGGTCGTCGCCGTAGACGTCAACGACATCCGCGGGCAAGCCCGCTCCTACAAGTCTGCCGGACGTAGCCGGCGTCTGCGTACCCGGCGCCCTTTCCATCCGTACCGGGACCGCGCCAGCAGCCGCAGGCCGTCGCCGTCCCCCTCATCCTGAACGAAGCGACTGCCTGCGGTCGCCGAGAAGGAGAGAGGGGCAGGGGGCGTGAGGCCGCCGTTTGCCGTCACCCGCAATCCCATCACAGGGAGGCACTCATCTCATGTCCACCGCAGTCGCCGTGGGAACCGCCGTGATGGACATCGGCATGATGGGCACCGCTGTCGGGGCAACTTGCGTGCTCGTCGTTGGAGCCGCCGCGGTGACCGGGGCTGTGGTCGCCGGGCTTGCCATGCGCCAGGCACTCGACGAGCGCCAGCTGGACAACCTCCTCCAGCGCATGTCGGAAGAGGAGATCTCCACCACCGTCCTGGACCGCGAGGGCTTCCGTAAGCACAAGATTCACGAGCGCCTGGCCCAGGCCAAGGTCGCCTCTCAGTTCGAGGGCGCCGACGTCATCATGGAGACCGCCAAGGGCGAAATCCTTGGCTTCACCCAGGGCGCCGAAGGCGCCTATACCCTCAGCGCGAAGTACGGGGCGGACGGCATCAGCGAGTGGACTGGCACGAACGAGGAGATCCAGCAGAAGCTCACGCAGCGGTACGCCTACATGAAGGTGAAGAAGGAAGTCGAGAAGCGCGGTTACGCCGTTGTCGAAGAGGAAATCCTCGAAGACAACAGCATCCGCGTTCACGTCCGGCGCTGGGGTTGATGCA
>JAGPGE010000394.1 GCA_018056145.1 Armatimonadota bacterium | reverse complement strand
ATGCTCGATGCCGCCATGGCACACGCGATCACCGCACGCATCGGCACCGGGATGATGGCGCCAACGCTCGATCTGAACGTGTCGTTCTTCCGCGTCTGCAATCCGGGACCGCACTTCAGCGAGGGCAGCGTGGTGCACTGCACGCGCTCGGTCGCATTCGCCGAGGCGCTGCTGACCGATGCCAGCGGCACGCCGATCGCACGCGCGACAGCCACCTGCAAGGTAGCGCCACTGAAAGGCTGACTGCCGTCCGGCGATGATCGTCGATCAGCGCGAGCGATCCAGCCGGGAATGCAAGCTACAGGCGGCCACGATCCTGTGCGCAGGCCCGGGCGCAATACGGAGCGTCATGGGGCAAAACCTGTCATCCCTGGCCGAAAAGAGAAGGCCAGGGCGCCCGGGATTCACGTTTGCGGAACTCCCGCGGTGACATGCCCGTCCAGCGCCGGAAGGCCCGGGTAAAGCAGGTGGGATCGCTGAAGCCCAGTCGCTCCGCGATAGCCTCGACGGAAAGCCGGGAAGATTCGAGATAACTCCGGGCGAGTTCCGCCCGCACATCGTCCACGATGCCCTTGTAAGACGCCCCCCGTTCCTTCAGGCGCCGGCGCAGGGTGCGTGGACTGACGCCCAGCCGGGCGGCACATTCCTCCAGGGAAATCGGGCGGTCGGAAAACAGCAGCATCTGGGTGCGGATGTTGCGGACCCATTCATCCTCGCCGCCCCCATCGGCATTGATCAGTTTTTCGCACTGGGCACGGTAGATTCGGGCCGCATTGCTGCTGGCCATGGGCAGGCGCGTGTCCAGAAAGGCGGCATCGAATCGCACCTGGGTCCGGGGCGCATCGAACCCCACCGGGCAGGGCAGGTACTGGCGGTAGGACTCGCCATGGGCCGGACGCGGATAGCCGCAGCGGATTTCCCGCAGGGGCAGGGGCCGGCCGGTCACCCAGCGGGTCACGGACAGGATGCTGCCCAGCATGTCCTCCACCGCGAACAGCACCAGGTCATCGGGAGCCACCGCCGCCTTGACCTCCAGCACGGCCTCGTCGCCTTCGGTGCGCAGGGAAAGAAAGACCAGGCGACCACTGAAGCGGCCGGGAACCTTCTGGTACTGGCACCCCATCTGGATGGCCTCCCGCAAGGTCTCGGAGCACAGCATGGCGAAGCCCAGGCTGTCGAAGGTGGAGATGGGCCGGTCGCTCCCCAGGGCCAGGCCGAGGGCGGGATCGCGGCTCAATTGCAGGGCGTTGCGCAGCAGGCAGATGTGCTGCGCATCCGAAATGCCGCCCGGTTCCGAAAGATCCCGGCTCTCCAGGCCGGTACCCTTCAGCAACGCTGCCCGGGAGATCCCGGAGGACGCCATGAACTCGACCATCCAGGCCACATAGCTCATCGAAACCATCGCGACTATGTCCCCCGCTCCATTGGCGCTTCTTCAGTGTGTCCCCGAGGTCAATCGGCTTTGCATCCCGGGTGAAGCCATGGCCGATGGCCGCCATTTCCGTCAGCCGGTTGCCGGATGCGTCAACAGTCCTGCGCCGAAGGCGTAAGGGGTGCTGCTGGCCAGCAGATAGGGTTCATGGAACGGTCCCGACTTCAGCATGCGATCCAGGCCGATCAGCAGATCCGCCGACCCCACATGCCCGGTTTCCGGTCCCGTCAGCAGAAAGTGCTCGATGGGAATGCCGATCACCTGGGCGATCATGTGCAGGAACAGGGCCGCCGTCTGATTGATGATCACCCGGTTGGGCGAAACGCCGAAGCGCTTTTTCATGGCCTCCAGGCTGCTCGAATACCCGTAGGCATAGCGCTCGCGGATATCGGCCCGAGACGTGCCCATGAACAGGCGCTCGCCGGGATTGGCCCCCGCCGGAGCCACCGGATAGCGGGTGCCGCCGTACTTGACCAGCACCGTGCCGTTCAGGTCGCTCTGGGTGGTGAATTCCGCGCCGTGGAAGATCGCCCTGGCGCCATGGCGGGTGCCCAGGGAAACCACGGCGGCGCTGGCGCCGTCGCCGTGGGCCCAGAGCCCCATGCTCGCCACCGAGCCATGATCCACGGTATGGGACCAGCGCTCGGCCGTGACAATGGCCGCCACACCGCCGCCGCGGAGGCTCAGCCAACCCTGGGCCATGTCCAGGGCCGACAGGGCCCCCAGGCAGCCGATGGTCATGTCCAGCCCCAGGCAGTGGCCCTGGGCGCCGCAGGCCTGCATGATCTCGGTGGCCACGGAAAAGGACGGCAGATAGTCCCGGGAGATGCCGGCAAAGAGCACCAGCCGGAGTTCCTCGGGGGCCACCCCGGCTTCCGTCAGGGCCGCGCGCAGGGCCGTGGCGCCCATGGTGCTCGGTTGGTCATCTTCCCGGGCATGGCACACCTTCGGCCAGCCCTGGTAGTTGCTCACGTCGGCCCCGGCGGCGGCGGCCACCTCGCGCACCGGATGGGCGGGCGGCAGGTAAATGCCGGTCCCGAGGATCGACAGCGTCTTTTCCATGCTCATGGCGTTTCATCTCTCAACAGGCGTTCCACTGCGTCGGCGATCTGGCTCGCCCGCTGCCGCAGCACTTCTTCTGCCACCATCTGGGTCGGGTGGTCGATCACAATGGCGGGGAGCGGCTTGTCCGTTGGCTGATAGGTCATTGTCCGCTCAACCTGATCCCCGAAAGGCGTTGTCAAGATCGCGAAGCCGGCGACACCGGCCCGCTGCAATGCAATGGCGTCAAGCGAACTGCCCGACGAACAACTCCCTCAATCGGAGACACCGCACAAGACGAGTCCTGGCTCCTGTGAAAGGGAGGCCAGGAGGGCCGCCGGCATGGGCGTGCCGGCATCATCCTTTTGCAAAATCTCCTCGCGGACCTCGATGCCCCGTTGCCGCAGGATCTGCCGGGTGAACTGCAGGATCGCCAGGGAGTTGGGCTTCTTGTGGTCAAGGAGGGTGACGCGGGGTACCTTCGGCTTGAGGGTGATCCTGATGGGATCGGGCTCGGGCCGGGGGATGGGGTTCACCAACACCTCGCAACTCACCTCGCCGCAGCTCATCAGTTGTCTTGGGGGTAGTTTCCCTGTCCTGGACTCGCTCATTTTTCACCTCCGTAAAAAATCCCGGTTCAAATAGTCTCGATCTGCTTGCAGACGACATGCTGGCTGCCAGCCCAGCGCGGGATGACCGCGGAGAACCGGCCGCCGACGGCACCGCATTCGATAAAGGTCAACTGCTCGATGAACTTCAGCGGCGTGCGCATCGCGCCAAGCTCCACTTGCGCAAACTCCAGCGGCGGTACGGCGATCCGCCCCACTTTCAACAAGTCGTCCGTCTGTCGCCGGGCATTCTCGTAGATGTATTGCCGAGCCTGTTCCCGTGTGAAGTCCGGCTTCACCAGTTCCATGTGGTCCGGCGCAATCACCACCAGAAAGCCCGCAGAGCGGTAGTACCAGGCGGTCTGTCCATAATGCAGCATGCAGTCCCCGATGGTGTCCAGAATCGCCGCTCCGGTCCTGGCATAGTGGTTGTTGCAGGAGTTCGGCCCTTCGGTGGACATGATCGATACGGCGGAAACCTCGGCGGGCAGGCCAAACTGGGTGTGGTACGGTCCCCAGGCTGTTTCGGGATGCTCAGCGATGCAGAAAGACAAGCGACCGGGGTGGCCGACGGTGCCGTGGGATTTCAGCACGCCGCCTCCCTTGCCGCAGAACAGCCGCATCATCTGGGCGAAACGCCCCACGGTAGCGTTGATCCGACTGTTGGCCCCCAGGGCATTGGCCTCATGCTCGAAGCCCAGGGCCTCCACCACCGGGCCGCTCACGATCACCAGCACGCTGGCCCCGCCGGTGGTCACTTCCACGCCGCTGACGTTGAACCGGGGATCGAGGATGGCCAGGGCCAGGGCCCGCAGCACGGGGGCGTATTCGCGCTTGCAGCCGGCCATTACCGCGGTGGCTGCCACCTGCTCGGCCCGGACCTTGATGCTCTGGTCGGGAATTTGCCCCACCACATCCATGGCCTTCCAGCCCAGGGCCTCCACCATGGGATCCACCAGGCTTCCATAGGGCGGTATCACCGGCAGACCGTCGGTCCAGCCGCTCTCCATGCACTTCTCGATGTCGTCCAGTACGCCGTGGCTCACTTACTCTCCTCCCGCGCCTGATTTCGCTCGCGCACTCCATTTTTTGGCGGAAGAGGCAGGAGTCGAACCCACCAAGCACCTCATCGGCGCTTCTCTGGTTTTGAAGACCAGGTGTCCCACCGGGGACATTACTCTTCCTGTATCGCTCACATCAAAAGCCTTCCGGGTGATGCCGCGTCCATTACCAGGCGGCCGTTGCCCTGTCGCCGGGTGAATTTGATACTGTCGAAATACTCCAGGATCTCGATGGTGAGATCGCGCCCCAGATCGAGATGGATCTTGGCCTCGATCACCGTGAAGCTGCCCTGCCGATCCGCCAAGCGGTTGATCTCGCCCGCCAGTCGTTGCAGCACCTCCGGCAGTGCAACGCGCCTGGGGCTGATCTGGCGCAGGTTGCCGGCCTTCAGTGCGGTGGCGATCACCACGGACTGCACCTTCTGGCCCAGCTGCAGCTCTCGCTCGATTTCCGACAACAGGGGAATGCGGAAGCCCCCTTGGGCCAGGAAGGCCTGCAGGCTCTCCCAGGCCGCCTCGATCAAGGGTGAGGTGGCGGGGCGATGGTCCGCACACTTGACCAGCCCGCCGGCCAGCAGCAAACGCTTCTCCTGGACCAGGGCCTCCAGCGTGGCGGCCCGGAAGGATGCCGGCACGGGGACTTCCCCGGCGCTGCCAAAGGTGCTCAGCAGCGCCGCCTGGGGCATGCCCACGTCCATGGGGCGCCGTTCATGCCAGTCGGCAACCTGGCGATACAGGCGTTCCCGCCGGGCAGCCCAGTCACCCGGGTCGAGTAGCCAGTCGCCGGCCTCCCGTCGCACGCGCATCCGGTCGGCCAGATCGGGCAGGGCCAGCAGGGTGTCGAGTTCGGCGGCCTGGAGATTGAGGCAGGCCCTGAATTCATGCAAGTCGACCGGCTGCCCACCCGACTGCAAGCAATGGCGCAGAATCTCCGCCGGTTCCTCCTGGTTCAGGATCCGCAGGCGGACAAGGCGTGGTGCCCGACGTTTGTGCCACTGGGGGGCATGGGGGCTCAATACCGCGCCGCCGCCGAGGATCACGCTTTCGCTGTCGTCCTGGATCAGGAAGCGGTCGCCCCAGCACACCTGCAAGGGCTCCTCGAGGATGAACTGCACCAGCCGCTCCTGGCCGGCCACGACCCGGCCGTCTTCAGCCGGCGGTGTCCCGGCATCGAGAAAATACACCCGGGCGGACAGGCGCCGGGCGCCGAGATAGAGCTTGACGGGCTGGAGATGTTTCAGGGGAAAGGGCAGGTCGTCGAGCAGGCGCAGACAGGCATCAAAGCGCGGGCTCGGTGCTACGCAGCGGGCGTCGGCCAGCATGTCGCCCCGCTGGATCTCCGCACGATCCACATCCCCCACCAGGTTCAGGGCGCAGCGCTGGCCAGCCTGCCCCGTGGGGGCAGCCTCATCCTGGGCATGGATGCCTCGCACCCGCAGCTTGACCCCTTCGCTGCCGGACCTGGCCGTGTACAGGCGCAAGCTGTCACCGACCGCCACGCGCCCGGCCATGGCCGTACCGGTCACGATCAGCCCGGTGCCCTTCAGCACGAAGGCACGGTCCACCGAGAGGCGGAAATGTCCGCGAACCGACCGGGCCCGGTTCGTCACTGCGCGGGCATCCAGTTCGCCCAGCAGCGGCGCAATGCCGCTGCCGGTCAGGCTGGAGACGGGAAACAGCGGCGCCGCGGGCAGCAGGCCGCGCAGTGTCTCGCTCAGGGCATGCACCCGTTCCGGCGCAGCACTATCCGTCTTGGTGATGACGGCCAGGGTTTCGCGCACCCCCAGCAGGT
>JAGPGE010000393.1 GCA_018056145.1 Armatimonadota bacterium | reverse complement strand
GCGCGCGACCCAACCCAAGGACCGGGCGCATTCCACGAAGACACGGGCGTAGAAACCGCAGGTGAACTTCTCCCCCGCTTCGGCCGCCTGGAGGATATCCAAGGCATCCTCGACCTCGGCAAACTTCAGCGACCAGCCATGGTCCCAGCGTGAGCGCACCCAGCGCCGGAGAGCGCATTGGGCTTCGAACTCCGTGGCGAATCCCGACACCACCTCATCCAGCCCGTACTGCTCCCGCATTTGCACGGTCCTGGGAGCTCGCGGGTCCCCGTAGTCCATCTGCCTGTAGTCGCCGATGAAGGCGGGAAGATCGCAGCGGATCACGTCGAAGTCGCCTGGAATCGCGCGTCTGTCGCCGCGCATGTTCAGGTGAGCCTCCCCGGTTCTGAGCACTCTGTCACGGACCGGCGTAGCCGTCCTCGTGCGTCCTTCACACGCCGTTGAACCTCGGCAACTCTATGAACTGCCCGCTGTCAATGGACAGCCGGGTGGCGATGCCGATCTGGGCGCTTTCATACCCCGCCCGCAGGCCGGATACGGGCTCGCGGCCTTCCCGTATTGCACGCGCGAAATCAGCCAGGAGCACCGGGTCCGAGCCTCCGTGCCCGGTGTCCTTGGACGGGCGCTCCCGCCGCTCGTTCTGCGTGTGCCTCTCCCGCACCTGCACCCAGCACTCGCCTGTGTCATGGTTGGCCTCGATGTCCAGTTGGGCCTTGGAGCCGTAGATAGCGAAGTGCGTCCCATAGTTGGGCGCGAAATGCACCTCGTTGTACGAGGCCACCACGCCGTTATCGTACTGGATCGTCAGGAGGCTGACGTCCTCCAGATCGCAGGCGGATGACCAGACGCAATGATCGTCCCCATGGTCCAGCGTGATCCCCGGAGGGTTCAGCGGATACGTGTGCTCGTGGAAGTGCGGGCAGGTATCTCTGATCTCGCAGTCACGGCAGCGCTTGTCCGCGGGCTTGTCGCCGCCGAAATGCGCCAGTCGCCCGACGGCCCCAACGCGCCGGGGCGAAGAGCCGATGAACCAGTTCATCAGGTCCAGGCAGTGAACGCCTTTCTGCAGGACCAGGCTGAGCATCATGTCTCTCGACCGTCCCCTTTTGCGCCCGAAGAACTGGCTCTTGTCCCGCCCCACCAGGTCCACGAGGGACACCGCATGGATGACGCCTATCTCGCCGGAATCGATGATCGCCTTGACCCGCTTCCACAGAGTGCTGTGGCGCAGTTCCAGATAGGTGCCAACCACCAGGCCTGTCTCGCGCTGCAGGCGCGCGATCTCCTCCAGGTCGGCGAAGCTCTGAGCCAGGGGCTTTTCCACGAGAACATGCTTCCCGGCGCGTAGGGCTTCCATGGTATTGCCCGCGTGGAAGCGGTCGCCGGTACCCACCAGCACTGCCTCGATCTCTGCTTCGCGAGCCATGGTCTCCCCGCTCTCATACTGGGCGACATCGGGGAACATCTGGCGGGCGATGTCCAGCATCTCCGGGTTCATGTCCGCAACCGCGACCAGTTCGGTCTCGGCGCCCTCGTTTGCCATGCGGGCGATCCACAAGCCGCGAATGCCCAGACCGACAACACCAACGCGTACCGGCTCCATGCTTGTCTCCTGTCTCAATGTCTGCCTGGGGTGCGCCTCAAGCACACCACTGGCATGGTGTGGCGCCCACTACCCGGCGGGTCCCAATCTGACCTCGACCGGCTCTCCCTCCGGCAGGTCGAAGACAACCGCCCACCAGCGCAGACCCTCGTAGTGCAGTTCCAGCAACTCCTGCTCCACGCCGCCCACGGTCGCCGTCATCTCGATGCTCTCCGACCACCGCGGCAGCATCAGCGTCAACCCCGTGATCGCCGGACCCTCGACCGCAAGCGACACCGTCTCCCCATCCCAATCCAGCGTCTCGACACCCACCGCCCGGCGCGCGTCATTGAAGTCCAGCCATTCTCCTGCGTGCACACTGGGCAGGCCCAGCGCTTTTGCCGCCCGCAGGATTCCTCGGAACCAGTCCTGACATTGGACCGACCCGCGACCGGCGAGACTGATGGGGTGGAAGTACGGGTGGAAGACCCCGTGCCAGCGCCGCGCACAGTCTTGCAGGAGTTGGGCGCCCAGGGCAAGCGCTTCGTCCTCGGTCATGGGCGGCAAGATGCTTTTCGGCGTGCAGGACCCATCCTCGGTCTGCACAGTGCTCTGCGAGTAGCAGTCGATTACCCGCCCGTCGCGGCTGATGAACTTGACCGGCAGGGCGCTGCCGTTGAGATACCCGCTCACGAACCGGTATCCCGCGCCGAAGTCGGTGTCCAGTCGCAAGCCATGCTCCCGGAGTATCTCGGGGTTTTCGTCCCAACCCGGAAAGACGCAAGAGTGCGCCCGTAATGCCCTCGGTGCGAACCCAAAGCGGTCCTGGAACAGACTCACGATATCGCGCACGCAGGCCCGCCAGGTATCCAGGTCAGGCTGCAGGTTGGCCCAGGGGTGAACGCCGAACTCGTACCCTTGCGCGCGCAGAGCGGCGACTTTCGATGGTTCGAAGGCCTCAATCTGGGGCGTCATCAAGTACAGCGTGTACTTCGTGCCGGTCTGCGTCGTCTCGCGGACGACCCACTCCAGGTCTTCCCAGACCATGGCGTCTCCGTCGCCGTCGATGAAGACAAGAGCCGGCGCGGCGTTCGGGAAATGCCACAGGCGCGGCACGGGGGCTTCGCCGGCCATGAGGCCGCGCAATATGCGCACGAACAGGTCCTGGGGCACCCGCAGCTCCAACGCCCCTACTCGGGTGATCAGATTGCGCGAGTAATGGCCGCTGCGGTAACCCCGTCGTCCCTCGCCGCGCTCATACCGACCCGCCCCGATACACTGGTCCATCTCGGCTTCAAGCAACTCCTGCACGATCACCTGCACGAGCGGACGCAGGAAATCCTCGTCCTGGGACAGCGCCTCCTTGACCTGCTCATCGATTGGCGTATAGTCCTTGCGAGCAATGTGCGTTTCCTTTCACAGCGTATTGGACCATGCTTTATAGGACATACCATGGCTCTGACTATTTGCAGAAGATTCTTTACACTATCCATGGGAGGTCCCTGAAGTGACAAGTCTTCGCGTCCGTCCCGCCTTGCGCGCCCTGGTCGCGCTCGTGGCAATCGCCACCGGCCTCGGACCTGCGTGGCCCCAGGGGAAACCGCCATGGGACACGCCTGGCGACCCCTTTTACAGGAACCCAGTCGGCTACGCGCGCTCGCTCCACGAGCGCTACGCGGGGAATCGGGACGCGCTGATCAGGGAACGCGCCCGCCTGGACACGATACGGAACGAATTGGCGCCATATCGCGGCACCGCCGGGATGGGCGGGCTGGCGGCAGCCTACAATGACCCGGACCGCTTCGTGCAGTTGGGGCAGACGCGCGAGACCATCGCGCGTCTGGCGCAGGAGCAGAACGCGCTTGAACGCGAGTGGGCCCAGTGGTGCGAGTGGGGCCTGCGGCTCGGTCCGCTGTCGGACGCCAATGAGACGATTGACGACCCCTATCTGGACAACACCACGAACCCGGCAACGCTCAAGCACGTGGCACGCGACAAGATAGACTTCCGCATCCGCTATTTCCTGGAGAAGATCGAGTTCCCGAAGACGCTGGTCATGCCAGACGCTCTGGGGCAGATCGAGAGCGCGGGGGGCGCGATACTCGTCCCCGGCAACCCGCCGGGTTCGTTGCGCATAGGCCAGCAGCTCATGGCGCACGGAGGGAGCTTCCCGGGCAAAGATGGCGATCAGGACATTAAGGTCGGGCCTTTCGCCGTCCCTCAGGCCTGCACGATCAGAGGCCATGTCCTCGGCAATCCGCCGGTACCCAACGTCTGGTCCCTGGGCAACGCCAACACGTCCATGGTGGTGTACTATGAGCGCCGGCTGGGTGGCGGCTATGCCTCGGGCGTAGAAGTCCTCAAGCTCAGCGGCCAGACGCAGAACAACGACCTCACCGGCGAGGGGGAGATCCCCGGGCCGGGGCGCATCACCGTTGTGTTCGGACACCCGCGCGGAAGCGGGCCACTTTCGGGCGGCAACTTCGCCCAGAGTTTCAGCGGCGACATCGTTGTGGCCAAGCTCCCGACCGAGGTCCCCGCTGTCGCCCGGGGTGAGCTGAACGAGGGCGACCGGATTAAGACCGTGGCGGCGCCGGCCTCCATCCTCCTTCCCGACGGCAGCCACCTGATCATCGAGCCCAACAGCGAAGTCACCTTCCGCCGCGTGTCCATGAACATCGTGGGAGTGAACCTCGAACGGGGCAAGTGCCGCATCACGCGCTGGGGAGTCATCGGCTCGCACGGAGTCGTGGCCTCGGTACGGGGGCGCATCATCACCCCAAGAGGCACGGACTTCGTGCTGACCGAGTCGGGGCAGGGAGCGTGGATCGAGGTGATCGAGGGCTCCGTGGTCGTGTCCGGAGGCCCGGCCGACACGACGCTGAACGCGGGGCAGAAGATGGCGCTGCCCGGGGGCGAGGTAAGCAAGTTCGACGCCGCGGCTGCCAAGCCATCGCTCATCAACGGGCTTCCGCCCAGCCTGGAGGGCATGGATGACCGCACCCCCCAGGCCTACGGCGACGTGGTTGCGTCCTTCACCGGCGACCAGGTCGGAGACGGATGGCTGTGGGAAGACCCGGGCGCCGATGCGTCTGTGCAGACGCCCGAGCGCGGCACGCTGCGTGTCACCGTACCCCACCTGAATGACCTGTGGGACGCGAGGTACTGGGCGCCGCGTCTGCTGCACAAGGCCACGGGCGACTTCGACCTGGAGGCCGAGCTTCTCATCACCACCAAGGCCCGGTGCTGGGTGGGTGCGGACTTCCTGGTCAAGTCGCCCGGCTCGTACCTTGGCTACCGGAAGGGGCAAATGGTCCAGGACCGCGCCGGCGCGCACTATTGGATACCGGCAGGGCTCTGGGGCTTCGACCAGGGGAACCCCGGCAAGCTCACCCGCCTGAACCAGGAACGGCCGTGGCAGGGGGTCGATGCTCCCGATCACCCGGTTCGGGTGCGCATGACCCGGCGGGGCGATCTGTGGAAGGCATACTGGAGCGTGGACGGGCAGACGTGGAACGTCTGCAGCGTCCAGGACGCGCCCGCGCCGGAGACGGTATTCGCAGGCTGGGTCTTCAGGCGTTGGGCCGAAGACGGTCCGCTGGGCAAGGAGCCCGGGGTCTTCACGTTGCGAGATATCCGCTTGCGCACCGAACCCCTGGACACGGCGGAGTCACCGGCGTGGGACACGTTCTGCCAGAACGCTCAGGTCACTGCCGAGGGCCTCGGCACCCGGCTCGTGCTGGATGGCAAGGGACCCGGCGAGGCACGAGCGGTGAGCGCCGGACGTCTGTCCGGCGACTTCGATGTGACCATCGGCTACGACACGGTGCAATGGACCGCGCAGCCAGGCGAGACCCGTAGCTGGTTCGTAGCCGCGGCGACCGGGGATGAGATGTGGCGCTTGCACATCGGTGGTATGCGCAGCGATGACGCCAACCCCCAGCGGCTGTTCAGCCATGCCCGTCTCAACGGAACCTGGGGCAACTACGGTGCGGCCGTCGCCGACGCCCCGAAGGGGCGGCTGCGTCTTGTTCGGAAGGACGAGGTCGTCTCTACCCTCTATGACGTGGGCGAGGGATGGAAGGAGCTCGGCGTGGCAGGGCAGAGGATCAGTGAGCCGCTCCATCTGTGGCTGAAGGCCAGCAACGACAAGGCAAAGACGCATGTCCCCTTCACGGTGGTCTACACCATCGAAAGCGTTGCCCCGCCTCTCGTGGACACAGACCGTTTGACCAACGAGAAGCCCGGTTCGCCTGCCAGTCAGGCCGCGACGCCGGCGACCGTGACAGGATCGGTCGTGATGTGTCAGCAGGTGGATGCGCAGAACAACCCGATCGACCCTGCAACGGTCTTTGCTGGTCC
>JAGPGE010000392.1 GCA_018056145.1 Armatimonadota bacterium | reverse complement strand
GGCGGCGCACCACGAACCCGTGGGTCCTGCGCCAGTGCGCGGAGATCGTGGCCCGGTCGGCGCCTGCACAGTGTCGGCCGATGTGGGAAGCCGTCAGGCGCAGGGGATCGGAGGTGCTGGCGGCCGCGTTCGAGATCGGCACTCTCGCAGCGTCCCCAGAGCGCCTTCCCTCAAGGATCGTGCGTTTCCTGGAACCGAACGCGCCGGTGGAAGTCCAGAAGCTCGCGCTGGGGGTTTTCGCCGCCGTCCATCTGCCGCAGGGGCGGGATTGTGTGCGGCGCCTGCTGAAAGCGGGACGGGTGCGCGAACGGTGCTTCGCCCTGCGTGTGATCGGCGCCGCTAAGCTGTCTGAGTTCGGCGAAGCGGCGCTGGATGCTTTCGTGGAGGACCGCAGCCCTTCGGTGCATGACGCTGCTTTTCGGACGATCCCGTCCATCGCGGCTGCGGTGGCAGAGGCAGTTCCAGCGCGGGCCGAACGCCAGGCCGAGGCGCTGATGCAGGCCGCCCGCGAGCTGAATGAGCGCCTGAAGGGCCACGGCGCCGGCGATCGTCTCGAGACGGCGGCACCGTACCTGAAGCGCATCGACTGCGCCCTCACGGCGGCGCTGGACGTGGCGTCTGCTGCATTCATTTCGGGCGCCGATTCTACAGGCGCATTGATCGTCGCGCTGCCAGCGGCGCGCTGGGCGACGATCGTCCTCGGGCCGCTGTGTGAAGATGATGCGGAGCGCGAGATGGTCTGGCCGCTCATGGAGCGGTTGCTGGAGTACCGGGCGGGACGCTTCCGGGACCTGATGGCACTGGGGCATCCCCAGGAACGGCTGACGGGGCTCATCCTGCACGGCCTGTGCACGGTGGCCCTGGAGAGGCGGCATCGGCCCGGCCCACCCGTGCCGCGCGGGGTAGACTGGGATGAGATTCTCCGTGAGCTTGGCGATCTGTCGCGGCGCCTTGTGGGCCATCACGGCGTCGCGAACAATATGGATGAGGCCCCGGGCGACTTTCCGCTGACGGGACGGTACCTGCTGCGCGATCAGATGCAGTTTCGGGTTCAGTGGGCAAAGCGCTGTTGCGCTGACGCGGGGACCCGGGCTCTCGCCGCCCTTGAGGCCAGCCTGGACTGCGAGAAGAAGGCCCGAAGCCGGGCGGCGCGGCGGCTGGGTCAAGAGGCCGTCGCGGATGCGCAGCTTTCATTCAATGACGCGCCGATGGCCCTGTGGTCGCCGATGCTGAGCGCGATGGGCAAATACTGGGAACTGCACGTCGCCGGGCAGTCTGGTGCTGCGCCCGGTGGGGACGCACCGATCATCGACATGCTGGCCGAGCAGACGCTGCAAAGCGCCCTGTTGGGGATCCTGTCGCTGGCGCCTTCCAGAGTCGCGGTCCCCGCGCTGGTGCGCTGCCTGCGGTCCGCCAGTTCGCTGGTGGCCGAGTGCGCGGAATCCATCGTCATGCGCCTGGGCAGTGTCACGGTTCCCGAGCTCATGCAGGCGGCTGCGAAGACCAGAAGCGACCTGCAGCGTGCGCGCCTGCTGGAAATCTGCCGGTGCCTGGATGCCCGGGCCGCTCTCACGCTTGCGCGAGAGCATATACGAAGTGAAGAGCCGGTGCTGAGAGCGGTGTGCGCCAGGGCAATCGGCGACGTTGGGGACTGCGGGGACGTTCCGGCTGTGCTCGAGCTCCTGGGCACCGGGGACGAACTGGTGGACGTGTGCGCGATCCGGGCTCTGGCGCGGCTGGACGCGCCTTCCCATGCTGGCCTGTTCGCGTCGCGCCTGTCCTCGCCGTACCCGGGGATCCGGTGGGCGGCGTTTTCCGCCCTGAGGGAATGCCCCCAGGAAGCGATGGTGGCCGCGGTCACCCCTCCGGCGCAGTCGGACAACGTCCTGGCGCAAGCCTTCGCCGAGTATCTGCTTGCGGACCAGGGCGCTGGAGGTGGGTACCGGCCATACGCGGGGTCCGTGTTCCGGGCATGCGGCGACACCTGGCTTGGCACCCGGGTTGCCTGCGAAGGCAAGGGCCCCTGGGACTGGGGGATAGGAGCCCTGATGCCGGGACCGGAAAGCGACTGGGAGAAGTATGCGGACTTCATCGGTTCAGACCCGGTGGTGTCCGACTGCTGGGTCGTGTACACCACATCGGGCCTGCGCCCCCCGGCGCTGACGGAACGCCTGTGCGAGATGGTGCATGGAGAGCCGGAGGAACGTGCCCAGCTTGCCACGGCGCTGCTGTGGGACCTGAACGCCTCAACCTTCGAGTGGGCGCTGGGCGCGTGCCTCAGCTACAACGGGATGGATTGCACCCCGGAGCGTCGGGCCGCCGCCGTCGGGCTGCTGCGGAGACTACTTCGCGAGAACGCTCCCGAGGAACTTGTGGCCCAGGTTGCGGCCCCCAACCCCTCCCTCTCCAACCCGCTGAGCTGGCCATCCCCCATGAGTGAAGAGTCCAGCGGCAGAGACCTGCTGCCGATGGCCCTCTATCTGCGCTTCCTGAGCAGCCTGCCTGCCGCTCTGGGCATCATGCAGCCGGTACTGCCGCCGATCTCCGATCCTGGCGCCCGGCGCGCGGCAATCGAGGCCGAATGGGAGCACCTGTGCGCCTTCCAAGACTTCAGTTTCGGCTTCTGGGTGAAGCCGCGGTTGTCGCCGGATGATCTGCTGTGGTACTGCCGGCAGGAGGATGCCGGCCCTGAGCTGAGGCGCGCGATGGTGAACACCCTGGTGCTTTCGGGTACGGTGCTGCTCCAACTCGCGGAAGACCGGGAGGCAACCCTGCGCTGCCTGAGGCAGCTGTTCGCCCCCCTTCTCAAGAAGACCACGAAAAAGCTGGGCGAAGCCTGCGGCGGCAATCTGAGCCCGGATGAGATTCGCCAGGCAGTGGACCGCACGTTCCTCAAAGCCATCGGAACTTACGACGCGTTCCACGCCGAACCGCGCGGGATCGGGTTGCCCCTCGCGACACTGACCTCGACCCTCGGCGGAGCGCCGTCCCGGCGGTCGATGACTGCGGGTGGCTATGACCTGACGCAGACGCATGTGCCCTTCGCCCATTTCCTCGAGCGCAGCCTGGCCCAGTTGGTGCGGGAAGAGCGGGCGGTCGCGGCGCGCAGGGCATGTGCCCTGGCCGAGGGCGATGATGCCCTGGAAACGATGGACATCGAGCAGGCCGCCCGGACCCTCGCGGCGGAGCAGGCTGCCACGGCGGACACGGTGGATTCGGTGTCCGACGATGAGTTCATCGGCCTGCTCACCGGTACCGTGCCCGCGACCGGGTATCGTGAAGACGCCGTGCAGACCGTTACCCTCGAGATTGACGGCGAGCAGGTGAGCTGTGTGGACATCGCGACCGCTGCGGCCCTGCTGGGCACGTCCGCAGACACCTTGCGCAAGCGTGAGCGTCGGGGCGCGCTGCGGTTCTTGCGGCACGTGGGAAGGCGATATCTGCCCTTCGAGGGTATTGCTGAACTCGCGGCCCGCGAGCCCACCAACCAGGAGCTTGCGGATATGCTGGGAGTCAGCGAGCGCACCGTCAGGCGCTGGAAGGCGGAGGCGCCCCCGGAGTTGAGCGCCGCGCAGCTGCTGGGCCACCTGCAGGGCCGGACGAACGAATTGGCCTCCAGAAGAGGAAAAAGAGCCGCCGGGAGGGGTGATTCTTAGCGGAAGACGCTGGCCGACGGGGGCCAAAGTGCCCGTATGTCCGGTTTTGTCCACACTATTTGCGGGCGAGTACCTATCAGCGCGGCTCGCCCAGTGGTTTTCTGAGAGGCGGGCCGCCAAGGACAGGTGGTTCGCATGTCCCACTCGCCCGCTGTCTCCGTCGCACCGCAGCCCCCACCCATGCCAACGCCGCACGACGTCGGCCCCGCGATAGACGCATATCTGGAATACGCCCGGGACTACCTGGGGTTCTCCCCGGCGACGCTGGCCGCCTACGGTCGTGACCTGCAGCGGTTCAAACGGTTCCTGCAAGACTGCCGCCTCCCCCACGATGTCCGGCAGATCGAGCGCAAACACATCCAGGTCTTCGCCAACACCCTTGCGGGACTGGCGCCGGCCACGGTGCGGCGCCGGGTATACGGAGTGAGTGCCCTCTTCAGGCACCTCTCCCGCCTGGGGCTGGTCGACCGCAATCCCGTGGACGGCGTCATCCTCCCCAAGCGGCGCGACCCCGAGATCACAGTGCCCAGTTCCGACCACTGCCGCAGACTGGTGGCGGCTTGCGCGAACCCCTCCGAACGCGCCCTGATGCTCATGTTCGTCACCCTTGGCCTGCGCCGGGCTGAACTGCTCGCCCTCAAAGTCAGCGACCTGTCGGCGGACCTGCGGGAAGTGCGGGTCGTCGGCAAGGGCTCCCGGGTGCGCGTGCTGCCGATCCCCGAGCAGACCCGTGCCGCCTTGCGGGAGCACCTGGGCGCTTGCGAGGAAGCGGACCTTCCCCGACCCCTGTTTCCCAATCGCGCGGGCAAGCCCATGGCCGCGACCACGATCCGCCGGCTCTTCGAGCGCTTGAAGCGGTGCGCCGGGTTGCAGAACAGCCCGCTCACCCTCCACGGCCTGCGTCATGGATGCGCAAGTCAACTGGTGGCCAGCGGCGTGGACGTGGTCACCGTGCAGGCGCTCCTCGGCCATCGAAGCCTGGATAGCACCATGCGATACCTGCACACCACGGACCTGCGCAAGCGCGACGCCGTCGAAGCCCTGCCCGACTACAGCACCGCGCACGAGGCATCGGGCGGGGGTGAGTGACCATGGACAAGCGCAGACTGCAGTCTCCATTGACCGCTGAAGAGGAGCAGCAACTGCGCCGGATGGCGCGGCAACTGGTGGACGCGGCCCTCAAATCCATGGGCCGCGAGGACAAGCACAGGGATCAGCCGGAGCAGCAGGACGATGGGAGATAGTGTGCACATTGAACCACAAGCCGCCCCTGAGCTTCGGGGGGCCGTGAATGGCCGGGTGCTCGAGAACACGGTTCTGGGCACGTTTCCGGCGCTTTCGCCAGTGTATTTATGTCTTGCATCGCTGTCACATTGGTCCATCTGACGTCATATAAAAGAATATATAAGATACAAAGCAATCAGCCCCGAAGGAGCCGACCAATGCAGGCCAAAGCGACCAGCCGTCCCCCCGGTCCCGGGGGCCATCGGGTGGCGATCTATGTCAGGGTATCCTCGGATATGCAGGCGAAGCAGGGGTACTCCCTGGACACCCAGGTAGACCTGTGCCTCAAGCACTGCGCGGGGAACTTCGGGTCGTCCGGTTTCACGCATACGATGTTCCGCGAGGAGGGACGCAGTGGCCAGAAGCGGCCCCGACAGATGGGCGCCAAAGGCGGGGAGGAGCGCCCCGTGGTCTCGGAACTGGTCGACTGTCTGGAAGCAGGGGAGTATACGGATGTCGTCTGCTACGAAGTCACGCGCTCCGGCCGCGACCTCTACTTCTGGACCTGGTTCAAACAGGAAATCTGCGAGGCCAACGGTGTCTCCCTGCGGTTCGTGGTAGGGAACCTGAACTGCGACGATGAAGACGATGGGTTTTTCGCCGATATGCAGGCCCTGCTCGGGCACCGCGAGGCGAGGATGACCGGGCGCCGGATACGCGACGGCCGTCACCGCGCATTGGAGAAAGGCTATTGGCCCCACGGACAGAACCCCTGGGGATGGCAGCGCGAACCCGGGGCTCACTTGCCACCCGGGCAGAGGCGCAGACTGGTGCCAGTTCCTGAACGGGCGAAGCTGCTTGTCCATATGAAAGACCGCCTGCTTGTTGACGGGTGGGGATGCCGCCGCATCGCGAAGGAAGTCCACGAGATGGGCGGGCCATCGGGAGCGACCTGCCGGACCTGGACGGCGATCGATGTGCACCGCAGACTGACCAACCCGGTCCACGCCGGGTACGTGGAGGATGCAGAGGGCAACTTGGTCGAAGGCGTTCACAAGCCGGATGC
>JAGPGE010000391.1 GCA_018056145.1 Armatimonadota bacterium | reverse complement strand
CCCCAGCGCCCCGTGGAAAAGCCGCCAGACTACCAGCCCGATCAGCGCCAAAATCAGTACGCTCAGCAGTATCCACGCGGGTCCGGAGACCATCGGTATGGCTGGCTGGTCGTTGGGGGCGGCTGCGGGCAATTGCGTCTGGCCGCCCTCTCGCCGCAGGCTTCGGACGATCTGCTCCGCGCTGCCTGCACGGTCACACAGCGCCCGGAACTCCTCACGATTCAGCGGCTCCGGCATGCCCGTGATCTCCACCATCTCCTCGATGGGCAGCCAGTACTCCGTCTCAGCGAAGCTCACATTCGCCTCGCCTTTCACAACTCTTGGTGGGGTGAGGTATCTGGCCTTTATCCGCGCCAGCCGCACTCCGAGCACGGCCCAGTGCCGCGGCGGGTCCAGGCCCACCGGCACCATCATGCGCACGTCGCGGGCCATGTCCGGGTCCTCATGCCAGCGGGCGAGCCAATCTTCCGCGGCGATCATGCACTCGCGGCCCGAGAGTACTCCGTGCGGCCATCGCGGCTCCGGGGCCACCCCGACATCCCGCCGGGCCAGCACCTCGCACCCCGCCAACAGCATCCTGAGCGCCGTGGCCTCGTGGCCAATGCTGTCTGGCCGCTCCACGCCGCCCTCATCCCGCGCGTGCAGCGACAGCGCCTCGGGGCCAATGCGCTCAACCAATTGGCTCAACAGGAACTCGTAGGACTTCGCGAGCCGCTGGTAGACGGTGGGGAAAGGCTCCACGGAGAGATGCGTCGGCAACTCCACCGCATGCGCGCCTGCCTCGGGTGGGAGCTGCTTGGCGTGGGTCTCCCGTATCTGGCTGGCGATGGATCGAAACTGCGCCTCCAGCAGCTTCCGGTACTCCTCATCCAGTTCCAGCTTTTCGCCCTCGGGGAACTTGTCGGGCATGAGGAGCGGCTCCAGCGAGAACATCTGGTGCTGGTACCAGCCGGAGCTGACGTCAGGCTTCAGCGAGACCGACCCGTCGCGCACGGATGACACGAAAGCATCCATGCCGCCAGCCTGGATCTGCGAGCCTTCTCGCGAGAAGGAGTGGGGGAGGACCGCGAAAGGTGGCGCCGGAGCGTCCCGGAACTTGTCGGCCAACTGGCGCGCTGATTTCAAGTCATCCGCCACGGCGGAAAGCCCTCCTACGGATTCCGCCAAGTGGCGGATTTCCTCGGGGGAGATCCTCACAAGGGGGTTGGTCAGCCGTGCGTACAGGTTCCAGGTCGCTTCCAGTGACTTGCCCAGGCTCGCGTTGTCTGACAGCGCCTTGACGATCAGGCACGCTGCGGCAAGCTCCTCGGGCTGCGTGAGGTCGAAGACGGACTGCAGTGCGGTATCGCGCTTGAAGATGCGCTGGAGTTGCAGGTTCCAGGTATAGAAGCTCACCGGCCTGCGCGACTCATCCGGCAGGCGACTGGACAGTCGAGTGCTCGTGAATTCCAGAGGGTAGCCGGCGTTCTTGAAGGCGCCGTAGATTCGGGACACCGCGAGACTTGCGGCCCGTTCGCCGAAGGAGGTGGTCACTGGGGCATTGTTCACCGCGGTAAGCAGCTGAACCAGCAGTTCGTGCTTCCCGGGCCTGATCTTCCCGATGCCGTCCTCCGCCGCGAGTTCCACCGCCGCATAGATGCCGTCATCCAGCTTCTTGCACTTGGCCTGGACCATCGACACCGATGGCAAGAGGGTGACCCCGACTTCCTGCGCCGCCTGCCAGGCCTCAGCGTGGCTGCGGAAGAGCTTCCGGGAGAGGTCCGCCTTCGCCGGCTCATCCACGAACACCGGCTCGGCCTCGAGACGGATCTTCACCGTGGAGGTATCCAACACGAGTTCGTGCCCGTCGATGACCTCGGTCTTCTGGAACGACACAGCATTCGCTTCGGCCCGGACCCCGCACAGCATGGCGGCTGCAAATGCTGCGGTCACTGCAATAGCTCGCATGGTATAATCCCTCCCGGCTGGTAGGCGGATCGTGAGCACGTAGGCGCGAGGTTCGCGGCTTGTCCATGGATGCCCCTGGCGCGCAGTCCTCATCATCAGTAACACACCCGCCGCGGGCAAAGTGCCTCACGCCGCGGGCGCTGATCATCGGAACCGCGCTACTGGTCGCCGGGAACCTGTGGGTGCGCCAGGCCGAGCTTCTCACGGTGACCTGCCAGGTCAGTATGAGCGTGCCGCCGGTGCCCGCGCTCACGGGTGTGGTCTTGCTGCTTGCCCTCGCGGGAATCGCCCGGCGGCGCTGGCCCGCACTAGCGCTCTCTCGGGGCGAGATACTCTTCATCTACGTCTACCTTGCAATGGGCGTCGCCCTCTCCGCCGGTGGTGCGCTGCGGCAGATGGCCCCGAACTTCGTGGCCCTGCAGTACTTCGCGACCCCCGAGAACGGTTGGGACGAGTTCCGCCGGTTCCTCCCCGCCTGGGTGGCCCCCACCGATGACGAGGTCATCCGCCAGTTCTTCGAAGCCACCGAGGGCGGCGTTCCCTGGGCGCTCTGGTTGCGTCCGATGCTCACATGGCTCCTCTTTGTTCTTCTCCTGTTCGGCGCGTTGCATTTCATGGCCGAACTGTTCGTGGACCAGTGGGCTAATCGCGAGCGCCTTGCCTTCGCGATCAACGAGATTCCGCTGATGATCACCGGCTCGGGCGCCGGGGGCAATGCGCCGCCGCTGTGGCGCGACCCGGTGATGTGGATCGGGTTCACCCTTGCGCTCATCCACAACGGGCTCAATATCCTGCACGCCTTCAACCCAGGAGTTCCGGCGCTGGGAGTGTCGTATGACGTCGGTGCGCTGTTCCACGAACGCCCCTTGAACGCCCTGCAGCCACTTCTCGCCTGGTGGCGTCCTGAAGTGGTGGGCTTCGGTTACCTCATGCCCCTGGAGATCGTCAACTCCGCTCTGTTCGCCTATGGACTGCTGCTGTTCGAGCAGGTCGGCGCCGCCGCCATGGGCTACGATATCCCGCGCTTCCCACATCTCGAGCCCCAGTCGGCCGGGTGCTTCATCGCAATGGCCTGCATCATGGTCTTCGCGGCGCGGGCGCATCTCGCGGACGTCTGGCGCGAGCGTCCCTGGCTCATTGGCGGCTTCCTCCTCACCGCCTTCGGCAGCGCGGCCTGGTGGTGGGCCGCCGGGATGTCGCCCGTCACCGCGCTGGGCTTCTTCGGCCTCATCTACATCTTCGCCCTGAGTTACTCCCGCCTGCGCTGCGAAGCCGGAGCGCCCCTGCAATGGGCGTTCCCGGTCACCGAGCAATACCGCCTGCTCATCGCGCTGTTCGGCTCGAAGGCCTTCGTAGTGGACGGGACCCTCCGCAACCTGACCATCATGTCACTGGCCTGGTTCCTGCCGCGAGGGTACCTGTCGGGCCTCGGTGCTTACCAGTTCGAGAGCCTTGAGTTGTCGCGCCGTGCCGGCCTGGGAAAGTTCGACATCCGCGCCGCACTTACTCTCGCGGTCGTCCTGGGCACGGTGATCTCGCTGGTGGTCCAGTTGCACACGTACTACCAGTACGGGGCCAACTTCCTCGAGGGCGGCTCGCACAGCGGCGGGATGCGGGTCAGTTCCGCAAGCTACGCCTTCAAGATGCTGGAAGGGTATGCGAAGAAGCATGAAGCCCCGAATGTGGGGGAGAGCATTGCGGCATTGTGGGGACTGATCGCCACATTCGGGCTCACATTCCTGCGCCACCGGTTCCTGCGGTTCCCCATTCATCCGCTGGGGTTCGTCCTGGGCACTGTGCGTGGCTACCGAACGTGGGCTGCCCTGCTGGTGGCGGCGACCGTGAAAGGCCTGGCATTGCGCCTGGGCGGAGTGGGCCTGTACCGGAGGCTGATCCCGGCGGCTCTGGGCGTTGTCTTGGGACAGTTCGTGGTCGCGGGCGGGATCTGGAGTCTCATCGGCGCCTTTGGCGGGGAGGCTTTTCGCTCGTACCAGGTCTGGTTCGGATGAAGTCGCGCGTCGCTTCTGCCGCGGCTTCTTGTTACCTGCACTGTTGCAGACCGAAAGGAGGTCAACTCAAGACGACCGTGGAATGTAGTCCGCAATTCCTTCCCTCGGGGGGCAGTACTACATGCTCGCACGTGTTCACTCCGCCGCGATCCTCGGTATCGATGCCTACGCAGTTGAGGTCGAAGTCGACATCTCGCGGGGCCTGAAGAAGTTCGACATCGTGGGTCTTCCCGACCCCGCGGTGCGGGAGAGCCGGGAGAGGGTTCAGGCCGCCATCAAGAACTCGGGCTTCGAGTTTCCGATGGAGCAGATCGTGGTCAACCTGGCGCCCGCTGATGTGAAGAAGGCCGGGCCCGCCTTCGATCTGCCCATCGCCCTTGGCATCCTTGTGGCCAGTGGGCAGGTGAGCATGGACGACGACCTCGACCGCACTGTGCTGGTGGGCGAGTTATCCCTGGATGGCATCCTGCGGCCGATCAGTGGCGCGCTCCCCGTGTCCCTGGGCGCGAAATCCTGGGGCAAGGCGTGCGTCGTTGTTCCGCCGGACAATGGCAAGGAAGCGGCTGTCGTGGATGATTTTGAGGTCTACACGGCCGAGACGCTGTATGACTGCGTCTGCCTCCTGGAGAAAGGCTTCATGGCGGACCCAGTGCGGGTCAGTGAGGAGGACATCGACCTCGAGGCCGAGCCGTACGCCATCGATTTTGCGGATGTGCGAGGCCAGGAGCACGTGAAACGCGCGCTGGAAGTCGCCGCTGCGGGCGGCCATAACGTGCTCATGATCGGCCCTCCGGGTTCCGGCAAGACCATGCTAGCCCGGCGGGTGCCCGGCATATTGCCCCATATGATGCTGGATGAAGCCCTCGAGGTCACCAAGCTCTACTCCATTGTGGGTCAGGTCCCGAGAAAAAACGCGCTCATCCGGCAGAGACCTTTCCGTTCACCGCACCACACGGTGAGCACACCCGGGCTTGCGGGAGGTGGGTCAATCCCTCAGCCCGGCGAGATCAGCCTCGCTCACAACGGCGTGTTGTTCCTGGACGAATTGCCCGAGTTCTCCAGCGCCGCATTGGAGGTGCTGCGACAGCCCCTCGAAGACCGGCAGGTCACGATCTCCCGGGCACAGATGGCCCTGACCTTCCCGGCCAACTTCCAGCTCATTGCCGCCATGAACCCCTGCCCCTGCGGGTTCTACGGCGACCCGATCAAGCCCTGCACCTGCAACCTGGGCTCGATACAGCGCTACCAGAAGCGTATCAGTGGCCCTCTGCTGGACCGCATCGACATTCACATAGAGGTCCCGCGCCTTACCCCGGACGAGCTCATGGACCGCCGACCGGGAGAGCCTTCTGCACAGATCCAGCAGCGCGTCTTGGCGGCCCGGGCAAGGCAGAGAGAGCGTTTCAAGGGTACTCGGTTCAGGCACAATGGTGATATGCCATCCAAGGCGCTGCGCGATTTCTGCCCGCTGTCTTCCGACTGCCAAGCGCTCCTGCGGGCGGCAATTGACCAGTTCAGCCTGTCGGCGCGGGCCCACGACCGGATCATCAAGCTCGCTCGCACCATCGCCGACCTCGACGGGGCAGATGACGTTGGGGTGCCGCACATCGCCGAAGCCGTCCAGTACCGAAGCCTCGATCGAAAGCTGTGGGGGTGACCTGACCGACATATTTCGCTTGACCCGGAAGCCGTCTTGTTGCACTATTGGTTTGTCACGTTTGCCCAAGACAAGCCGCAAATCAATGATGCAGACCGAGGTGATCTGAGTGAGACGCAGAGGGTTCACGCTCATCGAGTTGCTCGTTGTCATCGCCATCATCGCCATTCTTGCCGCGATCCTGTTCCCCGTTTTCGCCAGGGCACGAGAGAAGGCGCGGCAGACTTCGTGTCTTGCCAACATCAAACAAATCTCGCTCGGCATGCTGATGTATGCCCAGGACTATGACGAGACGCTGCCCTCCGGCCGCTACTGCAACTGGGCATCTGGCGGGCCCTATGGC
>JAGPGE010000390.1 GCA_018056145.1 Armatimonadota bacterium | reverse complement strand
CCTGGAGGCCACGAAGAACGCCTTCTACGCGCCTAGCTGGACCCGGGAACAGATGGATGCGCTGATAATGGACTGCAACGTGTGGTACCAGGCGGAGGGAGCGATGATCAGCGTTGCGGGCAGGAATTACACAATGGAGGAGTTCGGCGTCTACCAGCAGGAGTTTTCGAAAGAGCCGGGGAGTATCGCCGGAGACCCGGGGCTGGTGGATGTGGCGAACCTGGACCTGCGCCTCAGGCCCGACTCGGTCTGCATTGATGCGGCCGGTGATACGGAAACGGACGCGGACTTCGCAGGCACCCCCAGGCCGCAGGGGAACGCGCCGGACATCGGGGCGTATGAGTTCGTGACGGAGTAGCTGGAAGGCGAGCGACCGAGACCGGGGGCCTGCACCCATGGTCGTCGGGTGCCCGGACGAGTCCGGACACCCGACGGGATGCGCGAGACAAGCGCTGGGGCCCGGTCCCCGCGGGACAACCCAGCGCCCTTGTATCAGCCAAGGGATGCCTGTCCCCCCAATGCATGCCCCGGCTACTTCACCACGATGTTGATCAGCTTGTCGGGCACCGCGACGACCTTCACGACCTGCTTACCCTCCACGTGCTTGCGGACCCCGTCCAGCTCAGGCGCACGCGCCTTGAGCGCCTCCATGTCCGACCCCGCGGGCACCTCGAACTTGTCCCGCAGCTTCCCGTTCACCTGGACCACCACGGTCACCGTCTCCGCCGCGGCCAGAGCGGGATCGGCAGCGGGCCATGACTGCCGCATGATCCCGGGCTCCCGTCCCATGCGCGCCCAGAGTTCCTCGCAAAGATGCGGCGTGACTGGTGACAGCAGGAGCACCAGGGCCTCCAGCGCCTCGCAATAGATCGCGGTCTTTGCGGCGCTTGCGGATGCAGTCTGGCTGTAGGGCAAGAGTTCGTTGGTCAGCTCCATCAGCGCGCTGACCATGGTATTCAGGCCCATCCGGCGGATGTCGTCCGTGACCTTCTGGATGGTCTGGTGGGTCTTGCGCCGCATGGCCCGGTCGGCATCGTCCGGATCGGAGGGCAGTGAATTCGCCCAGTTGCGGTCGTACTGCGGGCCATCCACCGCGCAGCGCCAGACCCGCTGCAGGAAGCGGTGCGCACCCTCGACGCCCTTGTCGCTCCATTCCGCGTCCTGTTCGGGCGGACCGACGAAGAGGATGAACGCCCGCGCCGTATCCGCACCGTAGCGCTCCACCATCTCGTCGATCCCCACCACGTTCCCCTTGGACTTGCTCATCTTCATCCCGTCTTTGTAGATCATGCCCTGGGTGAACAGGCGTGCGAAGGGTTCGTCGAAGCTCAGGTAGCCCTGGTCCTTCAGAAACTTGGTGATGAACCGGCTGTACAGCAGGTGGCGCACTGCGTGCTCTACGCCGCCCACGTACTGATCAACGGGCATCCAGTAGTCCACATCCTCCCGGTCGAAGACCACGTCGTCGCGCTTCGGGCTGCAGTAGCGCAGGTAGTACCACGAGGAGTCCACGTAAGTGGTCATGGTGTCCGTCTCGCGCTGCGCGGGCTTGTTGCAGCGCGGGCAGGTGGTCTGCGAGAAGGTCGGGTGGCGCTTGAGTGGCGAGTCGCCGGTGGGCTGGAAATCCGCGTCCGGCGGCAGCAGCACCGGCAAATCTTGCTCGGGCACCGGGACCGGGCCGCAGTCATCGCACCAGATGATGGGGATCGGCGTGCCCCAGTAGCGCTGGCGGGAGATCAACCAGTCCCGCAGCCGGTAGTTCACCACGCGCCTGCCCTTGCCCAGCGATTCCAGGTGGTCGGCGATGGCTTCCTTGGCGTCCTCGGAGGGCATGCCGTCGAACTGCGCGCTGTTCACCTGAATGCCCGGCTCGACGTACGCTTCCGGCATGGTGTCCGGGTCCAGCGTGACGCCCTCGGGCTGAATGACCACGCGCACGGGCAGGCCGTACTCCCGGGCGAACTCCAGGTCCCGCTGGTCATGGGCCGGAACCGCCATGATCGCGCCGGAACCGTAGCCCATGAGCACGTAGTTGCCCACCCAGATGGGCACGCGCTCGCCGGTCAGGGGGTGGATTGCATACGCACCAGTGAAGATTCCCCGCTTCTTGGTATCAGTGGCGGCCCGGGCGACTTCCCCCTCGCGCATGGCGCTGCGGGCGAATTCGCGCACCGGCTCCTCGCGTTCGGTGCCGGCGGTGAGAGCCGCCACCATGGGGTGCTCGGGCGCCAGGACCACGTAAGTGACCCCGTAGAGCGTGTCGATGCGGGTGGTGAAGACCTCCAGGTCCTCGAAGTCGCCCTCGACCTCGAACCGGAAGGAGACGCCGTGGGAGCGGCCGATCCAGTTAGCCTGCATGGCGCGGACCCGTTCCGGCCAGTTGTCCAGGCGCTCGATGTCATCCAGCAGGCGGTCGGAGTAGTCGGTGATGCGGAAGAACCACTGGTTTCCCACCTGCTCGGGGTTGACCAGCGAGCCGCAGCGCTCGCAGGTGTCGCCATCCAGTTCCTCGTTGGCGAGTACGGTCTGGCAGGACGGGCACCAGTTAACCGTGGCCTTGCCGGTGTACGCGAGACCGGCCTCATACAGCTTCAGGAAGATCCACTGGGTCCATTTGTAGTAATCCGGGGCGGAGCAGTCCACCTCGCGGGACCAGTCGTAGCTGATGCCCAGTTTCCCGAACTGCTTCTTCATCTTCGCAACGCAGTCGGCGGTCCAGTCGGAGGGGTGAATGCCCCGCAGAATGGCGGCATTCTCGGCAGGCAGGCCGAAAGCATCCCAGCCCATGGGGTGCATGACGCTGAAGCCCTGGAGGGTGTGGAACCGGGCCAGGACGTCTCCAATAATGTAGTTGCGCATATGCCCCATATGCAGGTCGCCCGAAGGGTACGGGTACATGTTCAGGCAGTAGTACTTCGGGCGCGCGGGGTCGCGGTGGGACTTGAAGGCGTCATTCTCGGCCCACCAGTCCTGCCATTTGGGCTCGATGCTGGAGAATTCGTAGCGTTCGGCCACGGTTCGCCGCTCCTTTGCGGGACGCGTTCGCGTCCGGGGGCAAGTCAAAGGCACCGGCCGCTCGCCGATGCCAGTCAGTCGCAGACTGTGTAGATTAGCACGGGGCTATTGTGAGCGCAAGGCGAGGGCGGCCACCACGAAGAGCGCCGCGAGCAGGCCGATTGCGATGGCCGTGTCCCGCTTCTCGATCGGCGACAGGTGGAAGTTGCGCGCGTTCACGAGCAGGAACGCGGCACTCATCCACGGCAGCAGAGGCATGCCCGGCAGGCCGAAGGGATTGGCCAGAGCCAGGATGATGCCGATGCAGGCTCCCAGGATTACCGCAACCATGGTGCGCACCAGCGGAAAACCGAAGCGCACAGCGATGGTCAGGAAGAATGCCAGGAAGATGAAGTCGCCCAGGCCCATGGAGGCCACGAAAGCCAGCCCCCGCGCTCCCTCAGCACCTGCCGCGGAACCTGCCGCGGGGATTGCCAGCGAGAGTTTCTGCACCAATGCCGGGGCTCTCTCAAGCGCCTGCCCCGTTGGCCCCCAGAATACCGTAAAGACATCGGCCAGCGCAGCCACAAGCACCACTGGGAACGCGAGGGCGCGCTCGCGGACTATCCGCGCCAGAAGCTTGCCCACGAAGAGACACGTCAGGATGAAGGCGAGGGTGCCTACCGGGCCGACATAGAGGCGCAGGGCGGGGTCCTTCCCGGGAATCTGGTTGAGCCCAAGCCAGGCTGCCAGGAGCGCCAGCCCAAGAACCGCCTCTGTACGAGCGGTGGTGGGAATCGAGGCGCCGAGGCCCACGAGGAGCAGGGACAGACCGGCGAGGATCAGGCTCCCCGCGAAGATCCCGATGACAAGCGGGACGCCTTTGATCAGGGGCAGCCCAACCAGGAACAGGTAGACGGTAACGCACACGAGCCCCAGCCGCAGGACTGGAGCCCGGTTGTTTCCGCTGGCTGCCGCCGACCCGTTGCTCGGGGGGTCGCTCATAGCCAAAGGGTCAGTCCGTATCTTCCCAATCCACGAACTGCCCGCCCTGAATCTCATGGCCGACGATGCGCCTGCGCCCATCGAACCTCATGGTGAAGTGCACGAGGTTCTGGCACTTGCGGCCCACCATTTCCTTGCGCAGAACGTACCCGCTGGGAGCGACGGGTTCGTCGGCATCGCTGGTGTCGTCGTACTCGGCAAGGAGGTCGTTTGCCTTGTCCACACGCACGGAGATAGCCTCGCCGCATTTCGCGCACTTGACGGTGACCCGCATTGCCGGGCAACTGGCCGTCTCGTGGTGCGTGTCTCCTCCGAGCAACGCTGTCCTCAGACCACTAATCAGCCTGCCCATGGCTGGAACACTCCGGGCATACGCATGCTGGACACTGGTCATTCATTCATCGCCTGGGGAATCCCTAGAAGCCGCCTCTCACGCAACCGCTCGACGGGCGCCCCGGTGGAGTGCGATGACCAGTCCGGCTGCGGTAACGGGGCCCGTGGATGGGACTATCTTGCGGCCATTATAGCTGACGCCCCAACGGAGTCAAGCCACCATTTCGAACGCATATTCCCCCTTGATCAGTCTCCCGGCGCGCACTGCTCGATCCGGTGCAGCGCGTCCTCAATGGCCTGGTCGGGAGTGGACGCCCCCGCGGTGATCCCCACCGTCCCGGCGCCTTCGAACCACGCGCACTCGATCTCGTCGGCAGTCTCCACATGGTAGGTGGGCTTGCCGGAGTCCGCGCAGATCTGGGCGAGGCGCGTGGTATTGGCGCTGTGGCGCCCGCCGATGACCACAACCACATCCACCTGCTGCGCCATGACCCGCGCGGCCTCCTGGCGGTGGGCAGTGGCGTCGCAGATGGTATTCGCGACGACCAGCTCCTGCACGTGAGGCAGGACGGCGTTGGTGAGTTCCTGCAGGGCCTCAATCCGCTGCGTGGTCTGGCAGACGATGGCGGCCCGGTTGGTGAGTGCGGACAGGTTCACATCACCGGGGCTCTGGACGATATGCGCTCGGCCTCCGGTGTGCTCGCGGATTGCCTGGGCCTCAGGATGGTCCGGCTCGCCGAGTACCAGCACCCGGTAACCGGCGCTATCCAGTCGCGCCGCTTCCTTCTGGGCACGCGCGACGAAGGGGCAGGTGGCGTCGATCACTTCGAGCCCGCGCTCCTCGGCACGCTGGTAGACGGTCGGCCCCACCCCGTGAGTGCGCAACATCACGGCGGCTCCTGGCGGCACATCCTCGATGCTCTCCACCGGTTCGAGGCCCTCGTCCCGGAGACCATCCACCACCTGCCGGTTGTGGATCAGCGGGCCCTGCGAATACAGGCGGCCACGCTGGCGGGTCTCCCCCATTGCTCTTTGAATGGCGCGCCGGACGCCGAAACAGAACCCGGCGTGTTCGGCGAGGATGATCTTCATTGACTCGTCGCCTCCTGGAACCTCGGTGCCGCGCGGCACGTCAACGTTCCCGCGTAATGAGACGCGGTAACACATGATACTCCCGGCCGGGATGGCACGGAAGGGGCCGATAGTGTTCAGGAATGGCCGCCGGGGGAAGGGTGCGTTCGAGGTTTGTGAGTGGGACTGATGCCTTACAGCCCGCGAAGCGGGCGACACAATGTTAGCCACGGGTGGAGTGGAGCGAAGCGGAACGGAACCCGTGGACTCGAACCGCCTTGGTGTGCCAAGCCCCAGACAGGGGGCTCTTGGGTCTTCTTGATCGCTTGATTCCAGGGGCTGCGTCCCGCCTCGCGGGCTGTAAGGCCTCGGCCCGGACCCAACAGCACCAAAGTAGGCAACCGGGCTGGAACGCCGCCGGTCACCGGCCCACAGCCCACCTACTTCCAGCGAATGCACCCGCCGGCGAAGGCCGCGATTGACGGCCCAAGAAGCCGCCGCCTATAATCCCTGCCTGGGGGCGTCGCCGACAGCCAGCCGTGCCACCACCCGAATAT
>JAGPGE010000005.1 GCA_018056145.1 Armatimonadota bacterium | reverse complement strand
AAGCACCGCGTCCTGCCGGAGCGGTGCGGCCGTCAAGGTGGTTGGCTTCGAGGCCCCGAACGGAGCCATGATCCCAATCCGCGCACGCTGGCCCGGGAAGCAGGCGCAGTAATACCCTGTCACCCCAAGCGTCTCGCGGGTACAGATAGTTGTTCGGGTCATTGTAACGCAAGGTCTTCCGGCAAGTCAACCGCGCGCGAATCCGCGCTGCGTCACGCTTTCCCGCGCACCACCGCGAGTGTCTCCTGAAAGGGCCCCCGGCGGTCCATCCGTACCGCCCCCGCACTACCCTCGCTAACGCAGACACTGGACCGAATCCAGCTTCTGCAACATGCACAGACGCCATTTCTCTCCCGGACCGCGTTTGACCTCCCAGCCCTCCAATTCCAGTAGCCGCGCTTTCAGCGGCAGGCCTCCCCCAAAGCCGGTGAGCCACCCTTCCGCGCCCACGACGCGGTGACAGGGCACAAACGGCGCCAGCGGGTTGCGGCGCATGACCTGCCCGACTGCCCGCGCAGCCCTGTGGCTGCCGGCTCGGACCGCCAGTTCCTGGTAAAGAGCAATGCAGCCGAAGGGGATCTTTGCGCACTCCTGGAGCACCGATCGCGAGAAATGAGTCGTGTCTGCCAGGTCCAGCGGGATCGGATCTGCCTGCGGCCGACCGCAAGAGAAACCCGTCAGCCAGTGGGCTGCTCGTCTGAGAAGAGGATCGTCGCGTTCTTCCCGTGCGCCCGTGGGAAGGTCGAGGGCTTGCAGCGCGGCCTTCTGCCCCGAGTGGAACGAACTGGTTCGCCACAGGCCATTCCCGCGGCTGCACAACCCGCACCAGCCCAGTTCCGTTTCAACTACACAGTACAAGAACACACCGCCGCCGCCAGTGTTCCGTCCTGGTTTGGTCACTTCCGCGGTCATCGACCGACCTCCATCTGTCCCCGCGACCTGACGCCAGACGCGAAAAGGGCCCGGCCTTCATCAGGAGGCCGGGCCCCGATACGTCATCCGCGGGTCCGAGAAACTACCACTCGGGCTCGACGCTCACGGACCTGCGGGTCCATTCGTCATCCACCCGGCGCTCGATGAAGACCATGACGTATTTCTTCCCGCTCGCCTTGGCCTCCTCCAGCGCCTTCCGGTACTCTTCAGGATTGGCGATCTTCGTGTTGTTGATGGCCGTGATGATGTCCCCCTTGTCCAGGCGACCCATTGCCGGGCCCTCGGGGTCCACGTCGGCAACAACAACACCCGTCTTGGTCAGAGGCTGGAGAGCTTCGATTGCCTCGCTGGTCAGGGGCTCGACCACCACCCCGAGGGCCGAAACCTCAGGGGTAACCTCCGCGGGCTTCTCGCCGGGCGTCTCGAGACCGGTGTACCTGGCCGGCATCTCGCCGAGCACTACCTCCACCTTCGCGGGCTGCTTCTCCCGGATCACATCCAGGAGCACCTTCTCGCCTGGGGCCCTGTCGGAGACTGCTTTCTGAAGCTCCCAGGTGGTCCTGACCTTCTCGCCATTGACGGCCACGATGACATCGCGGAGCTTGAGATCGCTCTTCGCCGACGGCCCGCCAGGGTTGATGTCTTCCACGAGCGCACCGCCATCTGGGACGCCGAAGAAGTCCTGGGCGTTCTCATCAAGCTCGGAAATGCTGATTCCCAGCCATCCGCGGGCAACCTTCTTGTCCTTGATCAGCGCCGGAATGACCCGTGCAGCCGTGTCCGCCGGGATCGCGAAGCCAATGCCCACATTGCCGGGCGCAGAGAAACCGTTGGAGACGATCGCCACATTGATGCCGATCACTTCGCCGCGCATATTGACCAGTGGCCCGCCGCTGTTGCCGGGGTTGATCGCTGCGTCGGTCTGGATGATGTCACCGATGCGCATATAGCGGGGGTCCTGGCCAGGCAGGAAACGGTTCTTTGTGGCGCTGATGATACCCACCGTGGCGGTCTGCTCCAGGCTGAACGGCGCGCCAATTGCCATGACCCACTGTCCGACCTTGAGGGTGCTGGACTGCCCGAGCTTCACGGTCGGGAGCTTGCGGCCGGCGTTGACCTTGATCACAGCCAGCTCAGTCTTCGGGTCATTGCCCACGAGTTCAGCCGGGTAGTCCTTGTCGTCGTTGTCCTTGTCGTGGAGCTTGACCGTGATCTTGACTGCGTCCCGGACCACATGGGAATTGGTGACAATGTAGCCGTCTTCGCTGTAGATCCACCCGCTTCCCATGCTCATGCCTCGGGGCGCAAGGCGACGCTTGGGCGCCTTCTCCCCCTTTTCCCCCCGCTCGCGGTCCCTGAAGAAGGGCTCGAAGAACGGGTTGTCCTTGAAGAACTCCTCGAACTCATCCACATTGCCGGTGGGACCGCTTGTCTCCACATTGATACTGACAACCGCCGGCAGTGTGGCATCGGCCACTGCGACGAACGCATCCTCGAGGGCCTGTACAGAAGCAGGCACCTGTGTGACCTGCTGCGCGTCCGCCTGGCTGTGAGCACGGGGGTAGTACAGAACAAGGCCCGTGAGCACTGCTCCCACGATGACGCTCAGGAGAATGATCGTGATGTGCGAATGCCTGTTCACTGCGCTTCCTGTCATGGGTCTGTCGCAACCTCCTGGGCAACCTGTTGATATGTTGGGCGAAGGGAACTTGAGTCGAAATAACTCAAGGATCATAACGGAATGCTCCGTCCCGAGGTTCCCGACGCCAATCAGAATTATCAGTTGGACGCGTAGACCACCTGCCGGGTTCACCAGCCGGAATCGAGATGCAGACCGTGGCCCTGACACGCAGACGGCAGCGCGAGCTCAAGAGACCGCCACGCGCTGCCGTGAAGGTTGCGACCCCGGTGAAGACGCCCGCCGGCTACTCGGACACGGCCTTGGTGATCATGGCGGAAAGTGCGCCCTCCGACTGCAGACCCACCATCTGCTCCACCATCTGGCCATTCTTGAAGAGCATCAGGGTCGGGATGCTGCGGATCCCGAACTTGGTGGCGGTGGCGGAGGCCTGGTCCACGTTGAGCTTGGTGACCTTGCACTTGCCGTCGAACTTCTCCGCGATCTTCTCAACTACCGGGGCCACCATCCGACACGGGCCACACCAGGGAGCCCAGAAATCCACCAGAACCGGGGTGTCCGCCTTCAGAACTACATCCTCGAAATTCGCATCTGTAACTTCGTGCACAGTCGCCATTCAGAACCCTCCATTCGCGTTGTCGCGCGTATCATCTCATAAGAAGATACTGATATTATAATGATTGAGGGCTGCGGTTGCAAGGGGTTTCGCGCCCGTCCCCGAGAACCGCGCGGGTCGAGACGAAGACTGAGACTAACGTCCCGCCGCCTGGACCGGCCCAATGTTGACCCTTTCGGTCGCCGAAGCCAGCACTTCGCCCGTCTCACCGATAACCGTCACATCCACCTGGTGCGCTCCCTCACCCACGTCCGCGGGGTCCATCGGGCACTGGTAGGGTTCGTTGTTCGTCACCAGCCAGAGCCGCCCATCAAGGTAGAACTTCACATAGCGCACGGGTTGGGAACCCGAAACCACGGCCTCCACCGCCTCACTCTCACCCTCAAGAGCTTCCATCGCCTGTACTAGGCGAAGCTCCACGCGCGAGGTCCTGCCGGCGCTCGGGCGCGACTCCGCCGCCAGATTGTCCGCCGGGCCTTCCGTGGCAGCCATCTGAGGCGCCCCAGGCAGGCCGGCGCCACAGATCAGGTAGTTCGCCACCGTCAGCGCGCCCACCACATGGAAACCGCACCGGTAACGGATGTCCCGTCCGGCGCCGGTCTTCGCTTCCATGAGGAAACTCGGGATGCCCAGATCCAGACCAAAGCGCCGGTGACACAGGCGACGATCCTTCCCGGGGCCGTCGTAGTAAATATTGAAGCGATATCCGTAGGCGCGCATCCACCTGGCGATGTCGTAAGAGGCCCCCGCGGAGACGGTGCTGCACATGGAAGTGATGCCGGGGCCGCGCCCGATCGTCTCCACGAAGTTCTCGCGGTAGGAGGGCTTCGACGAACTCGCGGGGAGTTCGTGCAGGTCCATTAGGGCATCCGGTTGCCAGATCTTCACCGCCCGATCGATGGCCTGCGTCTCGGGCTGGGATCGGCTCTGCCAGTCTCGGTTCAGGTCCACGCCTTTCGCATTGCTGCGGCGACCGGAATCGGCCCCGTCCGGATTGCTCATGGGCACAAAGACCAGTGTCAGCCGTCTGAGGGTCTCGCGTTCCACAGCGCCGCCGGCTGTCGCGAAATGCCGGATCAGCGCCATGCAGGCGCTGGTCCCCGAGGGCTCGTTGCCATGCAGGCGGCCGATGATAAACAGACAGCGGGTCTGGCCGAAGATGGTCTGCGGGTCATGGACGGCAGCGCACAGGATATCACGGCCGCCATGACTGCGGCCGAGTCGGACCACGGAGACGCGGTCGGAGGAGGAGTCGAGGGACGACAGTTCAGTGGCCACCTGGGCGTAGGAGTAGGCCTGAGCGGGCACGTGAGCGAGGATCTGCTGCACAATGTCGGCGTGGCAGCAGGAGATTGCCCCCAGCGTGAGCAGGGCACAGGCGAGGCCGGTTCTTGCAGACACTCTGCGCATGAAGCAGAAACGCTCTGTCTGGCCACCTTCAGGCGGGAGGCCGGTTCACAGACTGTGCGTGCTCATCCATTCATTGGCGTCATCCAGATCCGACAGCCGGCCCACGTCCATCCACCACGCATGGCCATCCAGGAAGCCCCGGATGTTGGCCCCGGCACGGACAAGCGCCGGAAACACATCGTACCCGAAGTCCATTCCGGGTGCAAGGTGCTCCCAGATGCCCGGGCCCAGCATATTCACCGCCGCGTGGCAGGGCTTGTCGAACCGGGGCTTCTCCACGAAGTCCGTGAGGCGCCCCTCCGCGTCCATCTCAGCCGCGCCCACGTGGACAGTGACATTGGACACCAGCCCCACCGTGGCGACTGCCATGGTTTCCCGGTGCTGTGCGGCCATGGCCGGCAGGTCCATATTGTGGAGAATATCCCCGTAATGGACCAGAAAGCTCTCGCCCTCGGGAATGTGCTCCCGCAGGGCATGGACCTCCCCTGCCGTGCCTGAGGGCTCCGGCCGCAGGACGTACTGCACACGGGCGCCGAACCGTGAGCCATCCCCGAAGTGCGCCTCAAGCTGCTCGGGGAACCGAGTGACAGCGAATACCAGGTCGGTGAAGCCGCAGTGCACAAGCCTCCGCACCACATGCTCGGCAAGGGGCCGTCCCGCAACGGGGATCATCCCCTTGTTCAGGTAGTCGCTGAGCGGCCTCATGCGCGTGGCATGTCCGGCGAGAAGAACGATTGCCTTCATGGGCGCCTCTCTGCGGGTACGCGGCCTCCCGCTATCAGAATCCGTAGAACTTCATCCAGGGAGAGTTCACCGCCCAGGTGATCCCCATCTCTTGGTAGTACGCTTCCAGGGCCGCATGGGCTCTCTCATACGTCTGCTGGTCTCCTTTGCCCGCGCGCAGCAAACCCAGGGCCATGCGGCGATCCCGGTTCAGGCGGGTGAAATCCAGGCCGGTCTGCAGGAAATCGATGCGCTGCAGGATGGTCGCATCGTCCCCCGCAAGAGTCCGCGCCCGATCGAGGCGCCCCTGGAGTTCGGCCATCACGCTGTCGGGGTAGCACGAGGGAAGGATCGTCATGTCGCCTCCACGACCCTCGTAGCGGTTCTCCAGTGCGAGATTGTCGATGATCGTCTCCAGTTGATCGAAGTACGCGCGCACCGGCTCCCAGGCAGGCCCCCAGCCCGCCCTGCAGTAGTCGTCAATGACCTGGTCCACGTCGATCTCCGGATCCCACAGGAACCGCGCGAGCACGTAGTAGTTCAGCCCTTTCAGCGCCCAGTGCTGGTAGCAGCAGTCGAAATCCGTCACCCGCATGCCCGTGTCGAAGCAGTGTTTGAGGTCCTCCACAAGCCGGTGGCAGTACAAGGCGGGGAAGCCCATGCCGTCCATGAGCAAGTTCGGCCGCAGAAAGAACCGGCTAGCCGATCTTGTCCAGGCGTCCCAGTCGGCGCGCTGCGACTGACGGTCGTCCTCGCGCATGTAGGTCAGCCCCACAAAACCGATGAAGACGTTCGGGTGCAGTTTCTCGCGCAACGGGGGAATCCGGTAAGCGCTGTACGCGTAAGCGCCGAGATACCGGTCCGGGAAACGCTCCGCAACGATCTTCGCCACTTCCGAGTAGAAGTGTACGTACCGGTCCGTCAGCGACGGCACCATGAAGTTCGGGTCTTTCGGATGCCAGACCCTCACGAGGGGCGCTTCGGGCGGGTCCAGCGCCCGGCAGTTCTCGCACAGGCAGAAGGTGGCCCGGCCGCCGTCATTGGGCGAGATAGAGGCGCAAAACAGCGTGGGGTCTGCTTCCAGCTTCGCGATGGCTTCTTTCGCGGCCTGGGCAATGACTTCCGGGTTCGAGACGCACAGCCGCGAGCGGTCCTTGATACTGCCCTGATTGCGGGTGCCGTCTGGCTGCAATGCGAACCAGTCGGGATGTTCCTCGTGGAACTCATCCCACCAGTGGCCGAAAGCGTGGCCGTAGCTGAACTTGCCCTGAGTGCCGATCCGCTGTCGACGGAACCAGGCGTCTCCGTCCCGGTGCACTGCCTCGAACTGCTCGCGGGTAAAGCCGAGCTTGTCCAGACCGCTCTGCACCCGGTCGCTGTAGTACAGGTTGCGGATGTTGCGCTGGATAATGCGCGGGGTGAAGTCCACATCAATGTCGGGAATGCTGAGTTCTGGGCCCGATGGCAGTACCTCGCCCAGCGGTCCGGGCCACAGCCAGCGTACCCCGATGCGTTCGAGGAACTCCAGCGCGGCCCAATAGGTGCCGTTGAGTTGCTTCCCGCCAGGGCCCCTGTCCCCTCCCATAATGACCACCCAGCCATCCCCGGTCTTGACGCGAATCTGCTCGGGCTCCAGCGCGGTGCTGTCAAATCCCAGGGACTTCGCGCGCTCACTGTCGCCGATGATCAAGCAAAGGCCTGCGCCGGTCTCGGGCTCCCTGACCACGGGGACTCTCTGCCCGGTGATGCGCTGCAGGTAGTGCCGCACCTCATCTGCGGCATCCTTCGCGCCCGATGATGGCTGCCCGCCGAGAAGAATGTGGACCTGGAGCGCGAATGCGCTGCTTGTGACGTAAAATGCGGACAGGACCAGACACAGGCGCATGGCAGGCCTCCAGCAGTCAATGGTTGCACCGTGGCGATCATTGTCCATGAAACCGCTGCGCAGGGCAAGATCGACGGGGTGCAACTGCTGGGGCGCCTATTGACGAGTGCGAGACTGGGCGCTAAAATGCGTAAAAAGTGACTATAGTTTGTGCCAATATCTGCATATGATCAGACTAACATCAATGAATGGTATAGGAGTGCGGCCCCCCGTCCTGTTTGTGCTGATACTCGGTGCCCTCGCACCGCACTGCCACGGTGCGACGATCAACCAGTTCGGCGGCGCCTATTCACAGTGGCCCGGCAGTTGGAACCAGATTCTCAGCCTGAACGACCCGGATGACGGGGTCGAGCCACAGTTGGATTTCGTTGGGAGCGCGACCTCCCCGGGCGCGTACTGGGCGATGGACGACGACTATCTGTATTTCCGCACCCGGGTGGACGTGGACACAGTCACCGCCAACACATTCGAGGACACGCTGTTCGTCCTCATTGACCAGCCGGGCCTGGGAATTGCAGGGCAGCCGGACTACGGACTGGCATGGGACACCAAGGGCCTCAAGAACCTTGGGGAGGAAGACCAGCACGGCCTGGAATTCACAGTGCTCGATGCCACCGGCGGATCCTGGGCCACCACTCGCATGGACGATATTGACGGGAACGTCGCAAAGAAACTGGTCCCCCCAGACATAAGCAACACCGGCGATGGGTACATTCGTACAACGGATGGGGTATGGACAACAGACTTCGGCAGTACGACTCTCGTAGACTGGGCCGTGTCCTGGGACTATCTCGCCGCGAACTCGACCCTTGCTCCCGGACAGACCTGGTACATACAACTGGGGAGTATCGCCAACGCCACAGACCACAACAACATAACAGCGGACGTGGCTGGTGGACACGCCCCAGGCGAGATCGGGTTGACGTGGAGCGACCCGGTACCGATACAGGCGCAAGACATTCCGGAGCCGGGAACGCTTGGGCTTTTGATGTTCGGGTTGGCGCTCCTTTGCTTCAGGCTCCGGGGAAACCGAAAAACGCAGGCGAAAGTCGGGGCCTGACTCGGGGGCGCAAGACCCGTTCATCAGCCGACAAACAGCGCAGGCTAACCGCCTGCGCTGTTTTGCGTCTCGGGCCCCCGCATACCCCTGGCGGCCCTCAAGCCCCGGCGATCCAGCACGATAGTGCAGGTGGCCGACGCCCCCACAGAACGGGGGCCTCGGCGTGCGCCCAAACTCGCCAGGAGATAGGCATGCCTGACTGCGAGTGCATCCCCGCTTGCCCATTCCTCAACGGCCTGATGACCCAGTTCCTGCCTGCTGGTGTCGATGCCATGAGACGCCGCTATTGCCACGGAGACAAGCCGACTTGCCCGCGCTACACCGTCCGGCAGGCGCTGGGGTCCGGAGACTACGTGCCCGGAACCTCGCGCCCAATGAGCCGGAGATGGCCCGGAACATCATCGCGCGCCCGGCAGCATTCGGCGGCCGGGCGCTGAAATCGCCAGGCAAGCAAAACGGGGGCCTGCGTTCATCACAGGCCCCCGAGTCACCGCTCTGTTTGTGCGCTAGACCAGAACACTGACAACGGCATCGTCGTCGGCGACGTTGATGAGCTTGACGCCACCGGCAGTGCGGCTGCGCGGGGTCAGATCGTCAACGGCGATCATCAGGCACATGCCCTGGGCGGTGGTGATCAGCACGTTGGCGCCTTTGCCGGTCTTCACGTGCTCGGTGCAGACTACCGGGCCGGTGTCCTCGGTGACGTTGAAGCCCTTGACGCCCTTGCCGCCGCGACCCTTGGGCGGGAAAGCTTCCTTCGCGTCGTCAACGACCTTGCCGTACCCCTTGCTGGTGATAAACAGGACGGCTTCACCCATGTCCCAACTCTCCCTTCAGATGATGGCTCCCTAAGCCAGACTGATGCCTTCTGGGCGTCCCGCGGGACACCCGTTCTCTAGTCCCTCATCCGCCCATTCGACCAGAGTTCGGCCGATACCTTCTGGCATCCGCCGAACCGGTTCTGTCGAGGAAATGCGATGTGGGGCCGGATTATGCCACTTGGGTGGCGGGTGAGTCAACATGACCCACCCGCCGCGAACACCCTACGCCTTCTGCGCGAACTTCAGCTTCGCCGCATCCTCCCCGCCATTGAGCAGGTAGATCAGCGGCATTGGCCGGTCGAGACCCTCGACGAACCGCGGACGATTCTGCCACGGGTTCACCGACAGCACATTCGCAAGATCCATCCAGTACTCGAGGCGCGCGGTAGCAAGATCCCAGGTCATGTGGAAGTGGTTCGCCGGTGCGAACTGCTTATACTCGCCCATGGTCGCGTGCTTCGGCACAACCCAGGTGTGCGGCCAGGTGGGCGTCGAAGTGTTGGCGACCGCCTGTGCCAGCTTGTCCGGCAGGTCCACCGTGCAAGCCTCGTCCCAGATCATCGAGAAGATACCGCTGTCGGCGCTGTATGCCATGCGCCCGGCGATGCCCTGGATCCCGCCCGGCGTGTAGAACGTCACGGAATTCCCGCCGCCGGGGAAGTAGAACTCGTCAGCCAGCGGGAAGCTCACGCGGGCCATGATCTCCTCGACGGAAGCGCCCGGCGCCGCGGCCCAGTTGAAGGACGCGCTGCCGGAATTGTCGCCGTCCACCAGGCCCCGCGTGCGCCAGAGAGCATCCGGGTCCACATTGCCCAGGCCAAGCTCCTCGGCCTTGGCGTTGATCTCCCACGGCTCCCAGACCTTGCGGAAGTCCATGAACAAGGGCGGGTTCCCGCCGCTGACCCAAGTCGTGAACAGCATGGTCAGCAGGCCCTGAACGTCGGCCTCCGTGGCGAAAGGCATGGCGGCCTTGGAGCCGTTGTGGTCGAAAGTCGCATTGAACAGGGACTCCATCACGTCGGCCACCGGCAGTGGAATGCCACGGTGGTCGGATCCCCACTCAAGCTGGCTCATGAACCCGCCGCCCACGGCGTTCAGGTCCTTCAGGATATCCCGGCAGATCAGGTAGAGTGCGAGACTCTGGTTGAACCGCTCGCTGTCGGCCTCGTCGCGCAGTTCGATGCGGTCGCCCACCAGCTTGTCGGTCCATGCGCGCAGGGCTTTGAGCTCTTCGGCGTTGTACGCCTTCTTCTGGATCATGTCCGCCAGGAGTTTCATGTCCAGCCGGGTGATCTCGATACCGAAGGCCTTGCGGGTGGGGATGATATGCCCCAGCGCGGTCTCCATGCCCATGCTGTCATGGCCGAAGACCACAACGCGCCGGCCCTGGAGGCCCACCTTGGTGATCGCCGCGTAGCACCAGTCCACGAGAGCATCCGCGGTGGCTGGGGTCATCTCCGGGTGCATGCCCGTGTCTGCCCAGGTGCCCACGTTGATGTGCGCCATCTTCCCGTACTGCGCCAGCGCGCCGTTAATCGCGTGGGTGAACACAACGCCGGGCTTCGGCCCACTGTTGCCGCAGGTGAGGTTGAGGGGCGTGTCTTTCGGGAACTGGGACAGGAGCGAGATCACCGTGAGCTGCGGGAAGGCCCAGGTGTCGGGAACGCAGACGAGGATGTCGACGCCCTCCGCCTTGAACTGCCGGGCCAGCATATCGGCTTCCCTCTCGCCATCCACCAAGATCGGCGAGTAGACCACGCGCACCGGCGCGCCTGAGGGCAGCGTCACCCGGTCGGCGATGATATTGGCGGTCATCTCAATGATATTCTTGCAGCGCTCCCGGGATTCCGCATCGATCCGGGGGTCGCTGGTGGCCCAGACGCCGATGCACGGGGCCTTCGGGTCAGCGGCCTGGGACTCGGGCAGTCTCGTTGCAGCCATCGTGTGACTCTCCTTTATTGGTTGGCATTTCGCCTGGACTTCTCAGAGAACAAATGCAAACAATGAAATGGTATTCGCCCACCTGTCAGGCTTTCCTCCCTCGACTGCGAACTGGGCAAAGGCGCCGGAATCGGCAACGGCTCGGGTTCGGATACCAGTCCCCCGACGTCCAGGTATGGTATGTGCGCGTCGTCAAGCGCACAGGGCCCCTGCGCGAGGCGTGGCACCCCGCCTTACGCCTGTATCAGTACCAGGAACTCCTTGTTCCCGCCCTTGCTGCCCAATAGCGGTGACTCCACGGCGTCACTTACCTCAAACCGTAGCCCCCGTAGCTCATCCACAACCCTTGTCACGACCTGGTCCACAAGCTCGTCCCGCACTTTCCCCCGGATCCGCTCCTTGTCCGTCGCCTCGTAATGCGGCTTGATGAGGCTGATGATTCGCCCGCCTGACCTGATGAGCTCCGCGGCCTTGGGGATGATCAGCCTCTGCTTGGTCCAGCCCACGTCCACGGTCACAAGGTCAACGACCTCGGGAAGTTGAACATACAGAGCGTTGGTGCGTTCCATCACCACCACGCGGGGATCATTGCGCAGATTCCAGTCGAGAATGTTCCTGCTGGTGTCAACGGAGTATACACGGGCCGCGCCATGCTCCAGTAGACAATGGGTGAAGCCGCCCGTGTGGCAACCGAGGTCGGCGCACACTAGGCCCGCGGGGCTGATGCCGAAATGCTCCAGCGCGAAGGCGAGCTTCTCGCCGGCGCGGCTTACGAACCGGCGCGGCTGTGTCATCGGTCAGTCATCTTTCCACGCCTCCGGGAGGTTCAGATGCGGCATCACCTTCCGCGCGCGTTAGGCTGATATGGGTCTGCGGCTCGCTGTCACGTCTGCCGCACCATTCTACCCGCGGGACGTGAAGCACTCAACTGCGCCCCGCAGGGTATTTTGGGCGATGAGTACAGGCGCCGGCGCCCGGTTGGACTGGAATCTGACGTCTGCCCTAAGGCCCCGGAGTGGCCCTCCGCCCATAGCCATACAGCGCACCGGCACGGTGCGCCCCGAAGCCCCTGGAACAGGGCGAACCACGTTCCCGAAAAGCTCCTGAAAGGGAGTCGAACAGAATGCACGCGCACAGTCTGATTCTCGGTCTCGCCGTCATCTCAACCCTGCTCATCACCTGCACCGCCGCGGCGCAGGGAGGGCCTGGGCTCGTGCTCCATGTTTCACGCGCGGGAAATGACGCCTGGTCGGGCACTCTCGCCGAACCCAATGCTGAAGGAACCGATGGCCCATTCGCAACCCTGGAACGCGCCCGGGACAGGATTCGCGAGATCAAGGCCGCAGCGGGCCTTCCCGCCGGTGGCATTCTGGTGGAGATCGCCGGCGGCGCATACGAGCGCGCGGCAACCTTCGAACTCGGCGCCGAGGACAGCGGCACCCCGGACAGCCCCATCGTCTACCGCGGCAGGCCGGGAGACGAAGTGCGCCTTCTGGGCGGCCGGGTCATCACCGGCTGGCAGCCAGTCACCGACCCCGCGGTACTCCCGCGCCTGGACGAATCCGCGCGGGGCAACGTCTGGCAGGCCGACCTCAAGGCCCTAGGCATCACTGATTTTGGCGAGATGCAGGCCGGGCAGTCCTGGGGCGCGTCCAACCCCGGTCTCGAAGTCTTCTTCCGCGACGAGCCGATGACCCTCTCCCGCTGGCCGAACCAGGGCTGGATCACAATCCCGCAGGTCTTCGGCGAGCGCCCCCAGGACATCCGCGGCACCAAGGGCTTCATGGACGGGATCTTCAGTTACGAGGACGACCGCCCCGCGCGGTGGGTGGGCGAGAAAGACATCATGCTCCACGGCTACTGGTTCTGGGACTGGGCCGACCAGCGCCTGAAGGTCCAGACCATCGACACCCAGCAGAAGCGCATCACCCTTGAGCCCAAGCCC
Source organism: Armatimonadota bacterium (assembly GCA_018056145.1). Taxonomy (GTDB): domain Bacteria; phylum Armatimonadota; class Zipacnadia; order Zipacnadales; family JABUFB01; genus JABUFB01. The sequence continues at coordinate 13,054 of JAGPGE010000005.1, read as the reverse complement.
CAACATGCTTACGGGTTCCGCAAGGGCATGTACTACTACGCTTATAACCTCCTGCCCGAACTGGACCGGCCAGGCGAGTGGTATCTGGACCGCGATTCCGGCATTCTCTACTTCTGGCCGCCGTCTTCGCTGGATGAGGGCGAAGTGATGATCTCCGTCCTGCCCACGCTGGTGAAAATGACGGACGTCTCCCACCTGACCCTCAACGGACTGTCCTTTGAATGCACCCGCGGCACGGCTGTCTCCCTGTCCAATGTGACCGGCGTCCGCGTGGAACGGTCCATCGTGCGCAATACCGGGGCCTGGGGCATCGGCCTCAGCGGCAGGGACAGCGGCGTGGTGGGCTGCGACCTGTACAACCTCGCTGAAGGTGGAGTCAGCGTCTCGGGCGGGGACCGCCCGACCCTCACCCCCGCGGGGCTGTACGTGGACAATTGCCACTTCTACCGGTTCGGCCGGTGGAACCCCATCTGCAAGCCAGGTGTCAACGTGAACGGGGTGGGCAACCGGGTTACCCACAACCTTTTCAACGACTCGCCGCACATGGCCATCATGTGGAGCGGCAATGACCACCTGTTCGAGTACAACGAGTTCCACAGCGTGGTGCGGGAATCGAACGACGCCGGGGTCATGTACGCGGGCTACAATCCGGCCATGCGCGGCCACATGATCCGGTACAACTACTTCCACCACGTGTACGGCTTTCAGAGCAAGGGCTGCAATGGGGTGTACCTGGACGACATGTTCTGCTCGGCCACCATCTACGGGAACATCTTCTACCAGGTGCCCCGGGCGGCGTTCATCGGCGGCGGGCATGACAACGTGGTGGAGAATAACATCTTCGTGGACTGCAAGCCCGCGCTTCACGTGGATGCGCGGATGATGGGGTGGGCGTCGGGTTCGATTGAGACGATGAGGAAACGCCTGGAAGAGGTGCCCTACACCGAAGAACCCTGGCGCAGCAAGTATCCGCAACTGCTCACGTATCTCGAGGGCAACTATGCCGAGCCCCGCGGCAACATTGTCGCCCGCAATGTCTGCTGGCTGGGCAGCTTTGACTCCATCGAGGGCAAAGCCAGACCCGGCGTGAAGCTGGAGGACAACCTGGTCGGCGTGGACCCGCTCTTCGTGGATGCGGAGAACCTCGACTTCCGCCTGCGCGAGGACTCTCCAGCCTGGCAGATCGGCTTCAAGCCGATCCCGGTGGAGCAGATCGGCCTGTATGAGGATGCAAACCGCGTAACCTGGCCGGTAGTGACCGAAGTGCGCTACCCGGACCCGGCGCCGGCCAAGACCGCGGTTCCCGAGCAGCCGCGCCCCCTCTTTCGGGTGACGCGCACGGAGGCTGCGGTTACTATCGACGGCGAGCTGACCGCGCAGGAGTGGGCCGGGCTCGACCCGGCGAAGGGCATTCTCATCGCGCAGGGCCTTGAGCAGGAGCCGGTGAAGCCCGTGAGCCGCGCGTGGATATCCCACGACGGCGCTAACCTCCTGGTGGCCGTGGACAACGAGGTGGACCCGGCGCGGCCGCTGAAGCTCGGCGATCAGTGGGGCCGAGATGACTCTGTTGAGCTTGCGTTTCGGGATTCCGAGCGCAAGCCCGGTTCGCCAATCCTGATCCTGCGCGGCTATCCATCCGGTGGTTTCGCCAGCAGCGACGAAGCGGGCGCGCCGCCGGACCTTGTGAAGCGCGCGGCTGAGGGAGTTCAGTACGGTGCGAAGATCGTGTCCCCGGGGCGCTGGACGGCTGAGTGGAAGATCCCGCTGACATCTCTCGGCCTCGACCCGAGTGAGAGTTTCCGGGTGGCCTTCAGTCTCACCGCCCGGAAAACCGCGGGCCCAGACTGGGTTCTGTGGCGCGGAACGAAGGCCGCCACCTGGCAGGCGGACCAAGGCGGGATCCTGGAGTTCGTCCCCTGACGACAGGGGAAAGCCGTAAGCCAGGACACTCTGGAGGGGTGTGTCATGAGCAGCACTTGGGCGTGGCGCTTCGTGTCGGCATTTGTTGCTTTCACTGCCGCGGCCTGGTCGGAGACCTGTGTGCCGCCGGGCGCCGGGTTCTCTTTCGAACCCGACGGGAACTGGACGATGAAACAGGCTGACCGAACGTTTTTCTGGGAGTGCGCTGATCCCGGGAGAGACGGCCTCATATTGTCGGTGACTGAGATTCCGCTGGATGCCACGAAGGACCTCGGGCTGCAAATCATTGAGCGGGTGCGAGCGATGCCCGAGATGTTCGGACACGCATCCGACTTCGCTACGGTGCAACTGACGGTGGGACATGCTGCCAGCGTGGGCGTGGCATTCCGGTACATGCTCGAAGGGCGCGCACAGGTGGCAAGGATGGTGGTGATCCCATCCGGGGGACGCCACTACGTGCTCAACGTGGACGGCCCGGCGCAGATGCCGGGCTTGGAGCAGTTCACGCTCAATCTGCTCGGGACGGTGCGCGAAGCCCGAGAGCATCCTGCGACTGGCGGGGCGTGGCAGGTCATTGACCATCCACGAAGTCCAGGCTTGCTGATTTTCGAGAACCGCAAGGGTGGCGGGCAACTTGAGGTTCTGGCGCTCTCTCCGGGCAACGCAGGGGCGCGCCGCCTTTTGCGGGAACGGCTGAAGCTGACACAAGACCCAAGCTTCCGCCTTGCACATTGGAGCGCCGCAGCGGATGACAGACTGGCCATCTGCGCCTACACTATCGCGGTGGACGAACTGACCATGCGAGGCGAGGCTCTGGTCTCCCTGGGAGAGCAGAGCGCGACCTTCGCGAATATGCTGGCTCAACAAGGGGAGTTTGGCGCTCTGGCGCCTCGGATGAAGGCCTTGTTGCGGGAGGTGTGTGTGCCCAGCGGCACGGGGTTGGATGACGTGTCCGGCATCCCCCTGCAACGCCAGAAGAACCTCGACGGCACCGCGTGGCTATCGGTTCCAGCTGGATGGCGTGTCGAGGGTACGGGCGGGAGCGTCGCGACGAAGGGTCGCGAGGGGGTTGTGCTGGTGGGAAACTACGGCACAATGATCTCCACGTCCGCCGCAGCACGGATGGGTGCTCAGGGCATCGACCTCGCCGCTCTGGGCTATATGGTCGGCGATTTCGTGCCGGCACAAAACGCGCTGGCAACCATACTCCCGGCCATCGCGCGCAAGTCCGGAGAAGCGATAACTGACATCAGACTCGTCGACGCTGTTCCGCTACAGGGCTCGCCCGATTACTGGCGGGTGCTCGTATCCTATGTCTGGCAGGTTCCCGGACAGCTTGCGACCCGGATGGAGGGTATCGCGTTCGTCAGTACAACGAACATGGGCGAGAACTGGATGTTCACACTGACCTTCCTGACCTGGCCCACCGACGCTGCCCGGGCCGGGCTGCCACTGTTGGCCCGGATTTACGCGACCTACGGTGTCTCCCAGAACCTGCTGAATGCCCGCCTCGCGTACGCGCTTGCAAGCCAGGAGGAGTGCCGCCGGATCATAGACGAGGTCATCAAGGATCGCGAGGCCGCATCGGAGAGCGCAGCCAAGAAGTGGGACCGGTATATCCGGGGTACCGAGCCGCTCCGCGACGAAGATACGGGCGAAATCCGGGACGTGTCCAGTCTGGAGGACATCATGCGCTGGGCGGAAGATAACCCCAACCTTCGCGAGTTGAACCCGCTGACCGAGGAACAGTGGCGTCACGAGTTGCCTTGATGGCCCGATGCACGGGATAAGACGGGACTAGAACGACGAGATGTGGTGCACACGTTGCGGGAGAGTCCGAGCGAAATGCGTCTTACGATCGCGGTTGTTGCAGTCGGTGTCTTCATGATGCCCTTGGGACGGTGCGAAGAAGCGAAGAGCGTGGGCGTGCCGGCGCCGGCCGCCGTGACCACCGGGAAAGCCACGGCGGTGACCCCGGTGCCGGCATCCGAAGCCGAAGCGGCCGTTGACGGGGGGCCAAGTCTGGAGGAGCAGAAGAAGAGCCTGGCGGAAGCCAAAGCGCTCTTCGCCAAGAAGCAGTACCGCGACGCAGTCAGGCTGCTACGGCCGCTTGCGTCAACGGGCGCGCAGGAGATCCGCTGGGAGGCACGTTTCCAGTTAGGCCGGAACTACCTCGAGCTAAAGGAGTACGATGACGCAATCCGCCAGTTCGAGGCTGTCTCTGAACACGGCGAAGCCCTGGCGGCCCAGGGGCATTATTGGCTGGGGCACACCTACATGCGCAGACGCCGGAACGCCTCGGCTCGCGGCTGTTTCGCGGATGCCATGTGCGTAGCCTCCGATGACCTGAAGGATGACTGCCTTTATTACATCGGCTACACCCGCTATGTCGACCGTCACTATGCGGCCGCATTGGCCGCTTTCAAGCGACTCTTGGCCGAGTATCCGGAGAGCAACCTCGCTAAGCAGGGCGAGCGGTTCCTCAAGCTGTCCCAAGAGCGACTCGCGAAAGCGCGAAAGGCCGAGCTTCTGTGGACCGCCAATATCGGTCTTGCCTCCACGAGCGAGCAGATCCGCTTCGATGAGCCCATGGAACTTGGCCTCGGAGCGGATGCCCGCATCGGCGCACAGGTGTCATGGGAGCCCCGGGACGGCCTGCAGATCAGCGCCCGGGCTTTCGGCACCCGCACCGCTTACCTCACCGGCGACTTGGACGACAGACAGGGCCTGATTTCCGGACTGTCCTTCACCTACGACCTCGGAGACACCCGGTCCATCGGTTGGGGGCTGTCATATACGGAAAACCAGCGGGTTGACATTGTCACCAGCGACAGCAGCACCTTCGGAATCTACGGTGCATTCAGCACACCGGTCACCGACACAGGACGGCTCAGTGCATACACCAACTGGAGCAAGCTGAAGTACTACAGCGCAGCCTCCAGCGGTGACACCCTTACCTACTCGCTGTCTTACGGCGACCAACTCTCGACGAGCCTGCGGTACGGTCTGGGCGCATCATACACAGACAGCAGCGTGACAGCGGCTTACCTGTCCTATTCAGGGCCGACCTTCAGCCTTAATGGCACGAAGCGGCTTAGCAAGCGGCGATCTGTGGGCGCCGGCGTGACGTACACCGCCCGCAATTTCGACGCCGCCGCACCCCGCCAGACCGCCCCGCGCGCAGACCGCCAGCGCACGTACTATGCGGAGTACTCGCAACGGGTGACCGACAAGGTGACCATCACCGTGGGCTGGCGCGAGACCAACCGCAGCTCAACCCAGGCCAGCCTGAACCGCTCGGACCCATCGTGGTACCTTCGAACAACGAGGCTGCTGGAACTGAAGTTCTGAGGGGCTAACACAGGGCGACAGGCACTGAACTCGAGCAGCACCCTGGTTCGGCGCCTGTTGCCCTGTTTCGACCGAACGGCCCGTTCGCCGTCCTATGCCTGCCCCAAATCCTCGCAGAAGTCCCGGTACACTTCCAGCATGTACTCGTAGTGCTCCAGCGGCATGCCCGGGAAGATCGTGTTTGAGGTTCCGAAGATGTACCCTCCACCCGGTGAGCCGTGCCGCAGGCAGTAGAGCGCGGACTCTCGAATCGCTTCCAGCGGGCCGTCCTGGAGCAGATTGCACTGGACATTGCCCATCAGCGCCATTTTTCCATAGCAACGGCGCTTGACCTCGGCGATGTCCATCCCCGCCATGGGGTCCACCGATTGAAAGCAAGCCGCGCCGAGAGACAGGTAATCGTCCAGCACATCCATGATGTTCCCATCGGTGTGCACGAACGGGATCACGCCCAGTGAGCGGATATGCGCCACCTGCTGCGCGAGATAGGGGATGCACAGGTCGCGGAACTGCGGCGGCGAGATGAAGGTGCCGGAGTTGAAGGCAACGTCATTGACCACGTGGATGAAGTCGGCTCCGGCTTCGGCAAGCTCATCGAACTTCGCGATTGCCGTCTGATGCCGGACGCGGGCCTCCTCATGCAGCGCTTCGGGGTTCTCCACCAGGTCCACCGAAAACTGCACCCAGTCATCGATGGATTCGATGGACCAGATACTCCGCCCGACAATGCTCCCGATGAGGATATCATCGCCAAACGTGGCTTTCGCAGCAACCACGCCGTCCGGGTCGCTCCAGGGCCAGAACACCGCCAGTGCGTCCCACTGGTAGCGGTCCACGATCTTCTCGTAGATCGCCATGCACTGCGCGATCTTCTCTTCTTTCTCCTGGCGGCTGATGCCCCGCCAACTGTGGCGATCCGGAAACTGCATCCCGAAGGCTTCGCGCTCCAGTTCGAACATGACCTCAAAGTGCGGCGGGCGGTCGGGTTCCTCGAAAGCCAGTGCCTTGAGCATTCGCTGCTTACCGGTCATGCCACCGTACTCCTTGCGGGTGAAGGGCGAAAATCGCGGCGGCCCAAAGACGGGCCATGAGCTCCATTCCGGCGATGTTCGGATGAACAGGGTCCGTCCCATACAGGCGCTCGCGATCTCTAGCATACGCGGCGAAAAAGTCGGGGCCGCGCTGCACTGCATGCTGCCCGAGGAGCAGGTCGATCTCGCTGATATACGCGCGCAGGATCGCCTCGGCGCCCTGGGCATAGTCGTAGCTGGGCCGGGCGACGAAGATGTGGTCCTTGCGGGCGCCGTACTCCTGCATGAGCGTGAGCACGATCTGCTCCATGTTCGCCGCGTATTCCTCGGGCGACACCTTGTGCCGCTCGTCATTGACGCCCAGGTGGATGAGCCACACCTGCGGCTGCAACTGCTTCATACGCGCCTGCCAGCCCCGGTCCTCCCGCATCATCTTCAGGTACGCGCCGCTGGTGAGGCCGCCCCACCCCTCGTTCGCGATGAAGACCGGATGGCCCCAGCGCTCGGAGAGGAGGTTGTTGAGATCGGTCATCCAACTCTGGAAGCAGTTCACAGAAGGCTTGTGGTGCCAGGTGGTGGGCGAGAACTGGGGGAAGTTGCGCCCGTCGCGAGACACGGCTTCGGGCGGGAACAGGTCGGCGCGCAAATCCAGCGGCTCGTGGAAGAAGCCGCGGCCGTGGTACCCTTCAGTGATGCTGTCTCCCAGCGCGGCGATGACCGTGCCCACACCCACCGGGCCCGCTGTCAGCACGCCCGCAGGCGCGCCGCCGGCCGATGGCGTCTCCACCCGGATGGAGTACTCGCCGAAGGGCAATCCCATGAACCTTGCGCGGCGGCGATCAGGAGTGACGGTCCGCTGTCCGGCGATTTCGCCCCTCAGGATGAGGCACACCTGCGCCGAGGGGACGCTGTTGCCGGGAAACTCCACCTGCACCCGTATCTCGTGGGAACACTGGATGTGGGGGATCTTGTACGAGCCCTTGATGTCCTCGAGGGTGAGCGAGACGGGTTCGGAGACCGTCTCGCCCGGCTTCGGAGCTGTCAGGACGATGCAGGGGTGGCCTGCGTCTGCGACGGAACCGTTCAAGAGCATGGCGAGGCACCCGAAAGCGAGCGCGAAAACAGGGCGCTGGTTCATGTCCGCATTCCCAGGGGAGCGGGCTGATACGCGACACTGCCTTCCCCGCGCGGTGTGACCTCACCTTCAGCGCCCCGCTGCGCAATGACCCTTCTCTGCGGCTCGGGGCCGGCCTCTCATTTGCCCCGTCTCAGAGCCGCTCCAGCACTTGCTTGAGCAGGTCCTCCTCCTCATGCAGCTTGGTCTTCCAGTCACGCTTTTCGGTCTTTACGATCTCCTCGCGCAACTCGCTCAGATAGACTTCAAGCGCGTGATGTAATACGTCACGTTCCTGTTCAGTCAGTGTCAGTTGCATGGACCATCACCACCCCATCCCATTGATGCCGGTCGGTTCCGGCAAAGCCCCACGTAGACAATACCCAAATGTCGGGCCCCGCATTCACATTGGTCTCCCGGCGGACCACCGGAGGCTGTCGGCCGCCCGGCGGCGAATATCCTATGGCTCGTTCGTGTGGCTGACGGCACCGAATCCAAGGAGACTCACCCATGCCCACGCTCTGCGCCGGTCTTGTCCTGTCTACTCTCCTGACCGCCTGCAGCACCTTTGCGCAGCCGCAGGGCCGGCACCTGTCGCCCTGGGTCGTCTACCAGGGAGAGGGCACGATCGATGCCCTGCGCGCCCACGCCGATGCGATCAAGTCCATCAGTGTCTGCGGGGGCCCGCCGAAGGCCTTTGTGGACCAGTGCCACGAACTGGGCATCGAGGTCTATTTCCTGGTGGGCATCGGGGGACACGATGGGGACCAGTTCTCGACGCCAGAGAAACGCACGGAACTGGTCGCCGGATACCTTCAACGCGCCCGGGACCACGGTTACGACGGCATCGACATGGACTACGAGAGCCTGGATCGATCCTGCCGGGATGACTACAGCGCCCTGCTGCGCGAAATCACTCAGGCATTCCACGCGGACGGCCGCAAGGTGACCATGTGCGTCAGCTACATCATGTCTACCTGGCGGACCTCTGGCGAAGACCCGGGACCACCGGGGGAGATCGACGGCGGCTGGTTCGACCCGGCCGTGGTCGGGCAAATCTGCGACCAGGTGCGTGTCATGTGCTATGACATGATCAGCCCCTCCGGCGGAGCCGTGGGGCCTGTGAGCACGAAGCCGTGGGCCCGTGACGCCATGGCGTTCTGGGCGACCCATACCCCGATCGACAGGCTGGTCATGGGCATTCCCGCCTACAGCCGCGATTTCAAGCTGGTGTACGGGCGCACCGCCGACAGCCTCTACGGGCCCGTTCCCCAGGTTCCCGAGGGCACGGACGTGCGGAAGATCTGGATGCCCTACGAGCAGATCCACCAGTACCAGTATGCCGACGCGGACGGCGTGATGCACGTGTTCTATGCCAGTGACGAGGCCAGCACCAAGGCGCACCTGGAAACTGCGGCCGAGCTTGGCATCTCCGCCATCTCGTTCTGGCATTTCGGCGCGGTCACGCCGGAGTCTTGGGACGTCGTCAACGCCTGGCTGAAGGGGCAGTAGCGGACCATCCACGAAAGGACCGATGAAGTCGGCGGCGAATAGTGACACAACGGCGGAACTCAAGGCTGAATGTGGACGGCAGACAGACTGCGGCTTGCGACAAAGGGGACTGGCGATGGACGAAGCTCCGGTCAACCTGCTGCTGATCGAAGATGATCCCGACGACGCGTTCCTGCTGGAGAAGATGCTGTCCGATGCGGCGAAGGGCGAGTTTGCGCTATCCCACGTGACCCGGCTCGCCCAGGGGCTGGAGCATCTCAATGCCCAGGGTGCGGACGTGGTCCTGCTGGACCTGTCCCTGCCCGACAGTCAGGGCCTCGAGACCTTCCAGGAAGTCCATCAGCTTCACGACGGGGTCCCGGTAGTGGTACTCACGGGCCTCGACGACCACACCGTGGCCTTGAGGGCCGTGCAGGAAGGCGCCCAGGACTACCTGGTCAAGGGCGAAGTGGACGGCCACGCGCTGGTGCGATCTCTGCGCTACGCCATCGAGCGACAGCGCAGCACCTACTACCAGGCCGTGCTCGCGGAACGCGAGCGTTTCGACGCGGCGATCTCGCAAATGAGCGACGGGATCGCCGTCACCGACTCCCGCTGGCGCATCACCAGCACCAACCGCGCCGCGCGCTTGCTCATCAACCTGCCCGAACAGGGATGGGAGGGAAGAAGCCTCGAGGACGTGCTTGCGCCTTTTACGCTGTCAACCCCGGCCGCGGAGATCAGGGCCAGCAACGAGGCCGTCTCAGCCTTCGAGATCGCGCGCCTGGACACCCATCCGCCGCTGTACGTGGACGCCCGCCTCACGAGGCTCAAGGACGCCGAGGGGAACCTGTCCAGCGCGGTACTCATGCTGCGCGATACCACCGACGAGAAACTTGCGCGCCACGTGCAGGCCAGCTTCTTCTCTCTTGTGCCCCACAAGCTGCGGACGCCTCTCGCGGTTCTGGGCGGGTACCTCGAGCTGTGCCGGCACCTTCCCGCCGACAAAATTGCCCGGGACTGGTCCCACATTCTCGACGTCTGCGAGAAGGAACTGGAGCAGGTCACAGACATCGTCCAGAAGCTCCTGGACTTCAAGGCCCTGACCACCTCGCAGATGCGCACCGAACTGCGGCAGGCCCGGGTCTGCGATGCCGTGGAGGCCGCGATCAGCGACGTGCGTCGCCGTCACGTTGCCGCGAACCTGGAACTCACCGTGGACATTCGGCCGGGCGCGGAAGAGGTTGACGCAACCAGGGAGCACACCACATTCGTAATCCAGCAACTGCTGGACAACGCGGTTAAATTCGGAAACAAGGACCCGGTCGTCGTTGCCATCACCGCCGCGCCAGAAGAGGATGGCGGGGTGCGCATTTCGGTGCAAGACAACGGTCCGGGGATCCCTCACGAGTACCACGACCGCATCTTCGAGGGGTTCGTGCAGATCGAAGAGCGCGTGACCGGACAGGTCCCCGGTCTCGGCGTCGGCCTGCGCATGGCCCGGGAAGTTGTGGAGGCCTACGGCGGCAGCCTTTCGCTCGAGTCGGCGATCGGCGAGGGCAGCACATTCTCCTTCGTTTTACCGGCGAAGAAGGAAACCGAGGGCATGCCGATCCCCCACGAGCCCAATGGGATGGCGCCCGAGCCCTAGACCACAGAACCCGTTGCGATCTGCCTCAACCACTGGAGTTGCGCATGCTGTCGCTGCAGATGATCACCCAAGCCCGGGGCCGTGTGGCTCCGGTCGCCAGATGCACGCCGGTTCTCGACATTGAGATTCCCGGCCGCCGCGTTGCGCTCAAACTCGAGAACCTCCAGCGCACCGGGGCCTTCAAGATCCGCGGGGCCACCAACTGCATCGCCCTGATGGATGCGGAAGAGCGCGCCCGCGGCGTCATCGCAGCCTCCGCGGGCAACCACGCCCAGGGTGTTGCGGCCGCTGCCTTGGCGGCGGGGGTCGAAGCAACCATCGTCATGCCCCGCAATACCCCCATCCTCAAGGTCGACCGCACCCGCACCCTTGGGGCCCACGTGATTCTCGAAGGCGATGACTTCGACCAAGCCAACGCCCATGCCCGGGAACTGTGTGCCGAGAAGGGCCTGGTGTTCGTGCATCCCTTCGCGGATGAGCGCGTCATTGCCGGACAGGGCACCATCGGCCTCGAGCTGCTGGAACAGGTCCCGGACATGACCAGCGTCATCGTGCCCGTGGGCGGCGGAGGGCTCATCGCCGGCATCGGCTGCGCGATCAAGGAATCCGCGCCAAAGATCAAGGTCTTCGGCGTGCAGAGCGCCCTGGCGCCCGCAATGGCCTGCTCCTTCGAAGCGGGACACGCGACACCGGCGCCGGTGAGCCCCACCATCGCCGACGGTATCGCGGTGGGCAGGCCGGAAGAGCTCAACTGCCAGTTGCTGCGGCGCTACGTGGACGGCGTGGTCACGGTCACGGACGCGCAGATCGCTACCGCGATGCTGCGGTTCATTGAGGATGAGAAGCTGGTGGTTGAGGGCGCCGGGGCAGCGACCCGGCCGGCCCTCGAGGCATTCGGAGACGTGGCCGGGGATCGCCCGGTGCTGGTTCTGAGTGGCGGCAATGTGGACATCACCACCCTCGGCGCGGTGATTGACCGCGGGCTTGCTGAAGCCGGGCGATCCGTGCGGCTGCTGGTGGATCTGCCCGATATTCCGGGCGCGCTCGCAGGGCTTGCCGCGGCAGTGAGTGAAAGCCGCGCGAACATCATCGAGATACTCCACAACCGGCTCACGGGCGAGCTGGAGTTGGGGAAGGCCGAGGTCGAGATGGTCCTGAGCACCCGCGGCCCGGACCACGTCGCGGAGATCCTCAAGTCACTGCGCGCCAAAGGCTATAACGCCCGGAGGCACGAACACCCCCGGGCGTCTGAGGACTGCTGATAGGCCGGCCGCCGGCGCCGGCCCGATCCCGATTGACTACCGGCGCTTCACCGTGAAGAACGTGCCCACGACGCCTGCCTGGTTGTTCCCGTCCGGGGCCAGCGCGCGCCGGTCGTACACCACGAGAAGCGTGCCCGGGCTGACTTCCTCCACCGAGTTATAGCTGGTGCTCGCGCCGCGATGGAAGCAGAAGTGCCCCGTCCAGGTCTTCCCGTCGTCCAGGCTGAAAGCCAGCCAGTTGTCGGGGCGCCCGTAAGTGACGACCAGCGTTCCATCGGCCATGCGGCAGGCGTTGGGCCACACTCCCCGGTCCGCGATGGGGCGCGGCTCGGACCAGGTCTTGCCGTTGTCACGCGAGCTTGCCAGGTACAGCGGGGTGAACTTGGTGGAGCCGCCGCTGCCGCCGGTGCGCATGAAGCAGTGGATCTCCCCGTCGGGCATCTTCAATAGGTCCGCCTCGCAGAAGCTCTCCAGACCGATCTCCGGGTTGTAGGCCACCGTTGACAGTAGGTCCCAGTTCTTCCCGCGGTCGGTGGAGCGGACCACAAAAGTGCGGTACTTGTACATCTTCCACTCCGGCGGAAAGCTGGGACACAGTACAGTGTCGGTCTTGAAGTACCCGTACATCGCGGCGATCAGCGAGCCATCATCCGCCTCGATGATGGCGTGGTCGGCCACCGGTCCCTCAAAAGCAGAGCCGTCGTCGCCCGTGCCACCGGTGCCTTCGGGGATGTTCATGATCGCGGTTTCGCTACGGAAGGTCTTGCCGCCGTCATCGGAGCGCGTCAGGCCGATGGAGAAGACCCCGTCCGACACCTTCTTCGTCGCGAAGCCCAGGCCAATGATCTCGCCGTCGGCGCATTCGACCATCCCCGTGCCCACGCTGTGGGGGCCCTTCGCCCACGTCTTCCCATTGTCGGATGACCACTGGCTCCCGACTCCTAGCCTGCCGTCGCCGAACTTGAAGAGGCTCCGGTAGATAGCGCCAGGCATGATCTCCACGGTTTCGCCGACCGTGACGTCGAGGCCCTCGACGGTGGGATTGTCGGGCATCGCCGGACCTGAACGCTCCGGTTTCCCAGCCTGGTAGCGCACCCACTGCCAGACTGCCGTGCCCGTCGCCGTCGATGCGGCTGCCCCGAAAGAGAACTGGTTGCGGTTGGCGTGAGCAGGCTTCGTGTACTTGCCCGTGCCGTCGATCACCAGCTTGTCATCCGCATATACCTTCACGTCA
>JAGPGE010000389.1 GCA_018056145.1 Armatimonadota bacterium | reverse complement strand
GGAAACTGTACATCCGGATCAGGCGGCGAGGAATCTCCTCGGGAAATGCGGCAAGGTGCGCGTCTTGACGCTCGCCCGGAACGCGCCAGTGCCCCGCGAAGTACTCCACCCACTGCTCGTGGGTCATACGCGCGGCTTCTTTGATCTCGCGCGAGACGGCGGGCGCCTTACCCTGCTTCTTGAACACGAGAATGAACTCGTAGTCGATCATGATCGCCCCGTTGCGGGGGTATGGATAGGACCCCATGATCGACGCCCCGCCGGTGGTGTTGCAGGTGGTCAGTTTCTGCCAGATCACCGCGCCCATGTAGTCTAGGCCGATGCTTTCGCAGAAGCGGATGATCTCGGTGCGAATTGGAATGATCTTGTACCGGCCATAGTGTGCGGCGCGGGCGAACTGGTCGCCGATATTGATGCACATGCGGCAGCCGGGGTGCAGGACCCGCTCGCACTCGGCCCAGACCTCGTTGAGCTTCGCAATGTACTCCTCATACGTATCGTCGAAGCCGATCTGTCCCGGCGAACCGTAGTCCTTGAGCTGCCAGTACGGGGGCGATGTCACCATGAGGTGCACCGACCCGGAAGCAAGCTCGGGCATGCGTCGGGCATCTGCGATGTAGATGCGGTGGGGCACGGTGGGTGTTGGCCTCCGGAGCGAGTGGGGGTCCTTTCCCCGGCGCGACACAATGGCCCTTCCCCATCATAGCGAGGGCCCCGGCGGACGAACGCCGGGGCCCTGCGTGACTCCTGACTGCCCGTTCCCTACCCCTCCGTCACCTCGATGCCAACCGGTTTCGCATCCGACCGGTTCTCCGGGTTGTAGTACTCATACACCGTACTCTTCGGAGCCTGGGCCTTGAGGGGGTACCTCGCCCGCAGCGTATAGCTGAACTCCAGCTTCTGCCGGCCCCCAACCGTCTCCAGGTATATGATCGCCTGTCGCCCGGTTAGGTTGAAGCGGTCGATCTTCTTCGAACCCACCAGTTCAGCGAAGTCCCCGGCGTCCACGGTGAAGCCCGGCGGGATTCCTAGATCCACCACAACCATCCCGAGCTTCGCGGGGGTATTGTTGGTCACAGTCACCTTGGCAGTCACCGTATCGTCCTTCGCGAGCCGGGTCTTGTCATACTGCACCTCGATGGACAGGGCATCCGTCCCCGGCTTCTCGGCAGCCTTCCAGGGCATGTAGTACCGCCCGACCACCTGGTAGAGCGAACTTCCCTGCCCCGCGAATTCGATCCGTACCTTATTGGCGCCTGGCTTCACGAACTGCCGGCAGTCGATGGCGCGCATCACGTCGGCGTCTTCGGGAGTGATCGCGAATGCGGCAGCGCGCTCGCCGTTGACGGTGATGGTGATCTCCGCGTTGGTATCCCGCGTGGTGGCTTCCTTCTGGGCCATCACCAGGGCGCGCAGAGCGAAGATCGTGGCGTTGGTCGAGAACCACGTGCCACGCGGGTCCTTGTTGGCGACCAGGTAGTTCAGCACCTTGGATGCCTCGGTGGAGTGGTGCCCGCCGCGCAGGAGGGCCAGCACCGCCATTCCGGTGGCCTCCAGGTCCGCGCTCTTGCCGGTGCTATTGGTGACGCCGCCGATGGAGGACTCCCACCACATCTGGTCGCCCTCGGTCTTCGCCATGCCGATGAGGGTCTTCAGCACTTCCTGCGTGGTACCGGTCAGCTCTCCTCTACCCTTGAGGCTGTCGGCCCCGACAAGCGCGTTCGCCACAATCGCCAGGGTGTACGGGTCTTTCGCCTGCTTCCAGTTCTCCCGCACGTAGTCGGCGCTGGTGTTGACCCGTGGGTCCTTGCACTGGCTGTGGGTCAGGCCCCAGACGATGTACGCGGTGGGCAGGAGCTTGTCCACCTGCACCTTGGCCCAGGTCTCGGCGTGGCAGTAGCCCTCTTCGGACTCGTAGATGCCGTCCTTCGCCTGGTCCAGCAGCCAGTTCTGGGTGCGCCGGATGATGTCCGGGTCCACTGTATGCACCGCCGACATGTCATGGAACTCCATGAGCCCGTAGGCCGTCAGCAGGCGGTTCGCGGGAGCGTTCCCGAACCACGAGAACCCGCCGCCGGGAACCTCGTACGAGACCATCCGCTGGTAGCCGGTGTTGATGAACCCCTCGGCCTTCATCCGGATCTCCGGCGTGCTCTGCCGCGTGGCCTTCATGTAGTCCAGCACCATGATGTTCGGCCAGGTCACCGACGAGGTCTGTTCGAAGCACCCGAAGGGCATCTGCAGGATGCTGTCCAGGCCCTCCACGGCCTGCGAGAACACGCCCGGGTAGACTTTCACCATCAGGCTCGAAGCGTCGGCGATCGCGCCCTCGGGGATCTCGATGGTCTCCTCCACCGTGCTCGACAGACGCCCGCCTTCGGTGACTTCGAACTCCTTGCCGTCGGGCAGCACTTCGATGCTGCGCTTGATGGCGTCGCTCATCTTCGACCCATAGGCGTGCACCGTGAGCGGGTGATTGCCAATCTTCTTCACCTTGAGGGTGAAGTACCGGACGTTCACCTCGTTCGCGGCGATCTCAAGGCTCTGGGTGGCCTCGCCATCCAGTTCGAACCAGTCGCCCTCAGCAAGTTGGAGGCGCACGGTCTGGGTCTCGGGCAGGTAGTTGTAGACGGCGATGGGGATCGACACCTGGTCGTTCTGGGTTAGGGCTACGGGCAGGTCGATGTCGACGAAAAAGTCCTGGAAGCACCGCAGACCCTTCGTGGTGGAGCCCAGCTTGCCCAGGGCGCTGTTGGCGATCGCCGCCAGCCGCCAGGTGGTGATGGAGTCGGCCATGGGGAAGGTCAGCGTGGCCTTCCCGTTCTCGTCGGTGATAAGGGAGGGCTCGAAGTAGAGGGTCTCCGGGAAGTACTCGCGCACCCGCACGGGCTTTTCCCCACCGCCGGCGTCGCTTGCGGGTGCGGCTTCGGCAGCACCGTTCTTCGCGACCGCCCCATCCATCGCCATGGCCATCTGCGGCATGGCCCCAGCAGGCGCAGCAAAGACAATGTCCCCTCCAAAGCCGCCTCGGAACCGCCACATCTTGCTGCTCTCCAGAGCCGCATCCCGATCCTTGAACCACTGCCCCGGCTGGGCGGTGCAGAGGAACAGATCGTCCACGGTGTCGAACTTCCTGTCAGGGCCCGCGCTGATGACCACCGCGGCTCCCTGCCAGCCGCCTTCCGTGATGACCTCCACCTTCATCGGGTTCTTCCACAGGTCCAACAAGTCGTCTGCTTTCACCAGCCCGAGCGTGAGCAGTTCCGGCCCGGCATTGGCGGGCTCCTTGAGCTTGCGGTTCCCCAGCTTGCCCAGGGCCTCCGCCAGCGTCTCCAGCTTCGGGCGCATGATCTCCGCCCAGCCTTCGCGGGCTTTCTCCAGGCGGCGGTTGAAGGTGCTCTCCAGGATCATCTCAGGCGTGGGCACCTCGGCGCTTGCGAACAGCACCCTTGCAGCCTGCTGCGGGGCTGCCTGCAGTTCGTCCACCGGCTCTTTCGTGATGAGCGTGGGCATCTCGAAGCCGTGGATCTCATACCGGGGCGTCATCAACTCCTGTTCCAGGTAGAAGAAAACCTTCTCCATGCCCGGCTGAAGCTCTTGCAGGGCGAAGACGCTCTCGTCCACCACGTTGATCCCGAGAGCCGCCGCCACCGGCCTGCCGTTTTCATCCACCACCGAGAAAGCCAGGGTCGCCTCCTGCCCAGGCACGTAGCTTTCCCGGTCGGGCTCCACACCGATCTTCAGGTCGCCCGCGGGCTGCACGAACACCGGGCGGGTGTCGCGAATGATCTGCCCGTCGCCGGAGATCCGATATGCGCTCACGTAGCAGGTCCCGCTGAGTTCCGGTGACAGGCGCATGGAGACGTGGGCCCGGCCGTCGCGGATCTCCCCGGCGTAGGTCAGCATGGTCTGCCGATCCTTCACCAGGTCGAAGTAGACGGTCCCGGTTGCCGCTCCGCACAGAGCCGTGGCATTGAGCGGGTCGCCCACACTGGCCAGAGGCCTGTCCACTCGGAGCAGCAGGTTCTCCGCGCCGCCCTGACGGGTGGGCAACTCAATGGTACGATTCGCCATGGTGCCGTCAGCCAGCCGCCCCGCGACCTGGAGCAAAACCGGCATAGTAGGCGGGGCTTCGGGCTCATCCATGCCCCACATCTGCCGCCTTCCCGCGGGGGCCTTCGGCATCTCGGGGATCAGATCCGCCGGGATCGCCAGCGTGACTTCCGCAATGCCCAGGGCATCTGTCTTATAGTCCGTCTGGGCCAGCGGGATGGTCTTGTCGCCGCACTTCGCGCTGAGCACCCGGATGGTCCCCTCCACCGGCTCTCCGGTGGGGCGCGAGGTGAGCACGTAGACGATGTTATCCACACCCGCAACGATGGTCCCCGCTTCAGGCACGGCATTGATGTTCAGGTGCCCCGCCGCGACGGTTGAGGTATGGATGACCTTCTCCGTGTGCTCGGCCTGGTCGGTCACCTGCACGTCAAGCTGCAGAAAAGCCTGGCCCTGTTCCAGCGGCTGACCCACGAAATGGCCGGGCAGGCGGGTCTCGAACTCGAAAGTCCCGTTCTCGTCGGTCTTGCCCTCGACGCGGCCAACTTCCGTGAACTCCACGTCGAAGGTCTTCACACTCAGGACCACCTGGCCGCCGCTCACGGGCTTGCCGAAGAAATAGTCCGCCTGCACCTTGCCCGTCACCGTGTCGCCCGGCAGGTAGTACTGCTGGTCGGTGGACACGCTGACCTTGAACTTGGGCAGCACGTACTTCTTCACCGTGACGGTCTTGGTCGCCTCATCTTCGCCCAGGATGGCGCGGATGGAGAAGGCGCCCATGTTCACTTGGTCGGCAAGCTGGAAGTCCGCCGAACAGATGCCGAAGTCGTTGGTCTTCTCGGTCTTCTTGAAGACCTTGTTGCCCTTGGCGTCGGACACTTCCAGGGTCATGTCTCGGTCCGCCGCCGCGCTAAGACCCGGCCTGCGCAGGGCAAGCGCGCGCAGGTGGATCACTTGCCCCGGCTGGTAGATAGGCTTGTCGGTGTTCAGCAGAATCTGGCAGGACCGCTTCAGCCGGATCGGCTGCTCCGTGCTGTCCTGCATGCCCTGGGCCCTCGCCGAGACCGTGAGGGTGTAGTCGCCCGGTTCCAGGTCCGGTACATCGAAGGTCGCATTCAGCGTGCCCAACGCATTGGTGTTCCCTGCATACAGGCGCCGCGACGTTCCCTCCGCGTCAGCCAGCGCGATCTCCACATCGGCGCCCCGCACCGGCTTGCCCTCGCGGTAGTCCTTGACCACAACCCGCACCGCTCCGGTGCTGCCACCCAGCCACTCCCGCGCGGCCACAAGCTCAATGCCCAACGGGCTGAGCGGATCGTCCTGCCCATCAGCCGTGTGCCCCTGCCACAAGATGACCACCGTCCCCAGCAACAAGGTGAGTACCGTCCAGTGGGTCAGTCTGTAGCGGCGAATGTTGGCGATCATTGTGCGCCCTCCATTGGACTACTTAACTTGCGAACCGTCCCGACTGCACGCCGGTTAGACCATGCGGTCACGCACAGTGTTCCCCGGAGGAATCATTGGCCCGCAACGGGAAAGCAAGGGTAGAAAGCCGAGGCGTCGCGGGCCGCCGCACTCTGTGGTCTCTTGGCGAACCGCACCACGGATTCCTGCCGCCGGAGGTCTTCCCAATGAAAGCAGCGCTCTTCACGGCACCCTTCGAGATTGAGGTGCGCGAAGTACCTGACCCGGTGATCGAGCCCCACGAGGTGCTGATCCAGGTGGCGGCATGCGGCATCTGCGGAACGGACCTGAAGATCGAGTCCGGCGGGTATGACGCCCTGTACCCCGTGATCGCCGGGCACGAACTCAGCGGGACCCTTCTCGAGGTCGGCGCGGATGTGACCCACCTCAAGGCCGGCGATTCCGTGGCGGTCAACCCGAACACTCCCTGCCGGCGCTGCCGCTACTGCTACCGTGGCC
>JAGPGE010000388.1 GCA_018056145.1 Armatimonadota bacterium | reverse complement strand
AACCTCGGCAGCGTGCTGCGCGTCCGGGGCAGTGTCGTTGACGCACGCTTTCCCCAGCGCCTTCCCCCACTCAGAACCAAGTTGGTCACCGGCGATCGTGGCCACATCGTGATCGAGGTCGCCGCGCATGTCTCGTCGGACACGGTCCGCGGCATTGCCCTGACCCTAACCCAGGGGCTGCATCGCGGGGCCAAGGTCATAGACACCGGCGAGCCGATCACAGTCCCGGTGGGCGCGGACCTGCTGGGCCGAGCCTTCAACGTGTTCGGGAATGTGATCGACAGCGGCGGCGATCTCGACGGCCACGAGCGGCGCTCGATTCACCAGGCTCCCGTCGGCCTCGCGGACCAGGCCACGCGCTCCGAACCCTTCCTGACCGGGATCAAGGCCATCGACATCCTCGCGCCGCTGGAGCGGGGCGGGAAGGCCGGGCTTTTCGGTGGCGCGGGTGTGGGCAAGACGGTTCTCATCACCGAACTGATCCACAATATCGTGGAGCAGCACCGGGGCGTGAGCATCTTCTGCGGCATCGGGGAGCGCTGCCGCGAGGCCGAAGAACTGTACCGCGAACTGAGGGACGCGGGGGTTCTGGAAAACACGGTGATGGTTTTCGGCCAGATGAATGAGCCGCCGGGCGCCCGGTTCCGTGTCGGCCACGCCGCACTCACCATGGCCGAACATTTCCGGGACCAGGAGCGCCAGGATGTGCTCCTGCTCATCGACAATATCTTCCGGTTCATCCAGGCAGGCCAGGAAGTCTCCGGCCTCATGGGCCAGTTGCCCTCGCGCGTGGGGTACCAGCCCACCCTTGCCACCGATCTGGCCGAACTCGAGGAGCGCATCTGTAACACACGCGCCGGCGCCATCACATCGATCCAGGCAGTCTACGTTCCCGCCGACGACTTCACAGACCCCGCGGCCGTTCACACCTTCGGGCACCTGTCGGCATCGATCGTGCTGTCACGCAAGCGGGCACGGGAGGGCCTCTACCCGGCAATCGACCCGCTGGATTCGACCTCCAACATGCTCACGCCCATCGGGGTGGGCAAGCACCATTACGAGACCGCCCAGGCGATCCGCTCCACCCTGGCGACGTACGAGGAGCTCAAAGACATCATCGCCATGCTCGGCCTGGAGGAGCTGTCGGAACGTGATCGGCGCACGGTCTACCGCGCCCGGAGATTGGAGCGCTTCCTGACGCAACCTTTCTTCACAACCACCCAGTTCACCGGTATGGAGGGCCGCTTCGTAGCGCTTGAGAACGCTCTCGAGGGCTGCCAGCGGATACTCAACGACGAGTTCAGCGACCGCCCCGAACGGGTGCTGTACATGATCGGCGATATTGACGAGGCCGAGAAAGATGCTGCTTAGGGTCCTGGTTCCGACGCGCGTGCTGGTGGAGGAGGAGGTCACGAAGGTGATCGCCGAGGCCCTAAACGGGTCCTTCTGCCTGCTGCCGCTCCATATCGACTTCGTCTCGGCGCTGGCGCCCGGGATCCTGTCGTACAACACGCGCGATGGACAGGAGCATTTCGTGGCGGTCAACGAGGGCCTGCTGGTGAAAGCGGGCCACGAGGTCACCATCTCTACCCGCGAGGCGATCCCGGGCGATGATCTCGAGAGCCTGCGCGCCCTGGTGCAGCAGGAAGCCGCCGAGATCCAGGAGCGCGAAGCATCGATGCGCGCTGCACTGTCGAAGCTCACCACCAGTCTCGTTCGGGGACTGCGCCAACTGGGGGATGCCGGGCATGGATGATGAACCCGGACGCAACCTGGAGGATGAACCCTTTACAGACGTGGTTGCCCGCAAACAGAAGCGGAAGCTCTGGGCCCGCAGGCACCGGCAGGAGAGCCTCTGGTTCGGGCTGGGTATGTTCGGGCTGGTGGGCTGGTCCGTGAGCGTACCCACACTCGTGGGCATCGCCATCGGGATATGGCTGGACAGCCGTTTCCCCAGCCGCTTCTCCTGGACCCTCATGCTACTGGCGGGAGGACTCATGCTCGGTTGCATGAACGCCTGGTATTGGATCAGCCGCGAGCGGGAGATCATCGAACGCTCGCGGGAAGATGAGGAGCGCGGCGCTGAGGCGGATGATGCGGATGAGTGAGCCCCTGCGGATCGGGCTGGCCGCGGTGGCAGGGCTGGCTCTGGGCGCCGCCTACTTCGTCGGCCTGTGGTGGACGGTGCGAAAAATCACAGCAGAGGATTCGCCGGGCATGCTGGTGCTGTTCAGCTTCCTGGTGAGGAACGTCGCGGTTGCGGCCGGGTTCGTGTTCGCATCCGGCGGAACGTGGCAGGGACTGGTCGCCTGCCTGGCAGGCTTCGTGGTGGCCCGAGTTGTGGTGGTGCGCCTGCTGGCAAACACGCTCTCGCCCCGAACCGAGTCGCCCCGGCGCAGTGGAGGTGAGACGGATGCACGTCACACCGGATGAGATCGTCTACTGGCAGAGCGGCCCCATCGTGATCAGCGCCACACTGGTGTTCACCTGGGCGGTGATGCTGCTGATGGTCGTCGGCTCGTGGCTCATCACCCGCCGCCTGACCTCCGACGCACAGATGAGCCCCGGACAGAATCTGCTGGAGATCATCGTCATGGGCATGCAGACCCAGATACGCGAGGTCAGCCGTCAGGACCCGGGCCGGTACCTGCCCTTCGTCGGCACCCTCTTCCTGTTCATCCTGGTCTGCAATGTCCTGGGCATCATCCCAGGCTACATTGCGCCCACGGGCTCCCTCGCCACAACCGCTGCCCTGGCGATCTGCGTTGCCGTTGCCGTACCGTACCACGGCATACGCGAACAGGGCCTGCGCGGATACCTGCGCCAGTACCTCGAACCCACGGTGATCATGCTCCCCTTCAACATTTTCGGGGAACTGTCACGCACCCTCTCGCTGGCCGTCCGGTTGTTCGGCAATGTCATGAGCGGAGGCATGATCGCGGGCATTCTGCTGATTATCGCCCCCCTTTTCGTCCCTGTCCTCATGCAGGCTCTGGGCCTGCTGACCGGAGTGGTGCAGGCGTATATCTTCGCGATCCTCGCGATGGTCTATATCGGCTCGGCAACGCAGGCCCACCAGCACAGCCGAGAGGCCTCAGACAAAGGAGATGGATGAGTTGGAAGGCAGCGAAATGATCGGAGTCGCTTCCGCATTGTCGGCGGGTATCGTCATGGGTCTGGGCGCAATCGGGCCCGGTATCGGTGAGGGGCGTGCACTCGCCTCCGCCCTGCAGGCAATCGCGCAGCAGCCGGACGAGGCAAACCGCATCACGCGCACCCTGTTCGTCGGCATGGCGATGGTCGAATCCACGGCCATCTACAGCTTCGTCATCGCCATGATCCTGTTGTTCGCAAATCCCTTCTGGCAGCATTTCGCGGGCGGTTAAGCCATGCAGATAGACACTTTCACGCTTATCGCGCAGATCGTCAACTTCCTTATCCTGGTGGCGCTGCTCAAACGGTTCCTGTACGGACCCATCGTGCGGATGATGGAGGAGCGGCAGGCACGCATCAGCGCCAGACTGGACGAGGCTCGCGCCAAGGCTGAGAAGGCCGACAGCGCCCGGGAAGCGTATGAGCAGAAGCGTCGTGAGCTTGACGAACAGACCCGGCAGATAATCGACGAGGCCGAGGAACAGGCGGAAGAGCGCAGGGCCGAACTGCTTGACCGTGCACGCGAGGAAGCAGACCGCGCCAGTATGCGCTGGCGGCAGGCCATGGAACGCGAACGCTCCGCCTTTGCCCGCGAATTGCGGCGCCGCGCGGGCCTGCAGGTCGTGGGAATCGCCCGAAGAGCACTCCAGGAAATGGCTGACGCGGAACTGGAGAGCCGGGCAGTGTCCCTGTTCGCGCAGCAGATCAGGGACCTCGATGATGGCACCGTCGTGACACTGTCGGAGCGCATGGGCAAGAGCGGCAGCGCCCGCCTCGTCAGCGCTTTCGAGCTGAATGACGACGACCGTGAGACCCTCGCGAAACTCATCGCCGAGCGTTTCGGGGACGGTGTCGCCCTGTCCTTCGAGACATCTCCGGACCTCATCTGCGGCCTGGAACTGCGCACCGACGGGCGCAAGGTGGTCTGGAGCATGGACAGCTATCTGACCACGCTCGAGGAAGAGATCCTGCGGCTGATGGACGAGACGCCTGTCGCGACAGAGAGCGATGCCGAGGAGCCGGCCGAAGCGGCGGCTGATGAGCCGGGAGGCCAGCAATGACCGGTGGCGAGACGCGACCCGAGCGGTTCCTTGAGATGGTCATCGAGAACACCACCGACGTGATCGGGGAGGTTGTCGAGCGGTCGCGCCCGGAACTGGAATCGCTTGAAATCGGCACTGTTACCCAGGTGGGCCAGGGAGTGGCCCGGGTGGACGGACTCCCCCGCGTGGAATCTGAGGAGCTCGTGCGCTTCCCCGGTCGCCGCATGGGCATGGCGTTCAACCTCGACCCGGACGAGGTCGGCGTGATCCTGCTGGATGATAGCGCGAAGATCCGTGCGGGCGATGAGGTGCGCAGAACCGGGCGCCTGCTGGACGTGCCCGTGGGGGAAAGCCTGCTGGGGCGAGTCATCGACCCCCTGGGCAGGCCCCGCGACGGCGGACGGCCCTTGCAGGCGCTGGAACACCGCCTGGTGGAGCGCGAAGCGCCACCCATCATGCAGCGCGCACCCGTTTCCGTGCCGCTGCAGACAGGGATCAAAGCCATTGACGCGCTGATCCCCGTGGGGAGGGGCCAGCGCGAACTGATCCTAGGCGACCGCCAGACCGGGAAGTCCGCGGTTGCGCTGGACACCATCATCAACCAGAAGGGCACCGGCGTCCTGTGCATTTACTGCGCCATCGGCCAGAGAACCGCAGCGGTGGCCCGGTTTGTGTCCGACCTGCAGGCCCGCGGGGCCATGGGTTACTGCCTCGTGGTCATGGCTTCCGGCGAAGACCCCCCCGGCCTGCAGTATGTGGCGCCTTACGCGGCGACCACCATGGGTGAGTACTTCATGGAGACGGGCCGCGACGTGCTCGTGATCTACGACGACCTCACGCGCCATTCGCGAGCCTACCGCGAACTCTCCCTGCTCCTCCGCCGGCCGCCGGGACGCGAGGCCTTCCCCGGCGACATCTTCTACATCCACTCCCGGCTGCTGGAACGGTCCACTCGCTTGCGCCCTGAGTACGGCGGCGGCTCACTCACCGCGTTGCCCATCGTCGAGACGGAAGCGCAGAACGTGGCCGCATACATCCCGACCAACCTCATCTCCATCACCGATGGGCAGATCTACCTGTCTCCCGACCTGTTCCAGAAGGGGTTCCTGCCCGCGGTGGATGTAGGCACGTCCGTATCCCGCGTGGGGGGCAAAGCCCAACTCGCGGCCTTCAAGGACATCTCAGGCGAACTGCGCCTGTCCTACTCGCAATTCGAGGAGCTCGAGACCTTCGCCCGCTTCGGGACCCGTCTCGATGAGGACACTCGCAGGACGCTGGAACGCGGCCGGCGGGTGCGCGAGGCACTCAAACAGCCCCAGTACGCGCCTGTTCCCGTGGAAGAGCAGATCGCTGTGCTGGTCTGCGTCACCCGGGGCGTGCTGGACGACATCCCCCTGGACGCTGTCGCGGATGCCGAACAGGCGATCCGCCGCGCAGTCGTGACGCAACTGCCCGAACTGTGCAAGCGCATACGGCGGGGCGAGAAACTGTCTGACCAAGACACCAGCGCGATCATCCAAGCGGCCCGGCAGGCCCTTCACGAGCCACACGAGCCTGACGAGTGAGCGCCGGAGATGACCGCCGACCGAAATCCGCCGGGGCCTGTCGCGGTCGCCGCAAGCGTCCTTGGCGTCTGCTCATCCGCCAAATCTGCGGCTGAACCGGCAGGCAGGCCCGTGACCGCACACAGTTCGACCGGTTGTTGGCCCTGCGGTTAGGCGGTATCCCTGACAGCTCGCAAAGCCCGGCGCTGCGTGCCGAAGAAAACCCGGCGAGCAAACGCAGGTTGCCGCAGTGAACTCAAGT
>JAGPGE010000387.1 GCA_018056145.1 Armatimonadota bacterium | reverse complement strand
CCTTCGGCCACACCTTCTGAGCAGGCGGATTACAGGATCAGAGCGCGGGGGCTTGCATATGCCCCCACAACCCGTGTAGAATTGGGGATGCACCGCAACGGAACCGGATTCCGTTGCGGTGCTGTTATTGCGGGACCGCGCAGGTATCGGCCGCAACAAGACCCCGCCGTATCTGTCTGACTAATCAACGGCCCAAGGGCTGTAGCGCGGTTTGGAAAGGAACTGTCGAATGGCTGTGAGATCCCTGGTATTGGGACTGTCGTTGACATGCCTGCTGGCCGCTATCTTCTGCGCGGTTGCGTCCGCGCAGGGCGTGACGCCGGCGGCACCGGCCGAACAGCCGGCGGCAAGCGGCCTGAAGGTCGCGGTTGTTGACGTCAAGCGCATCAATGACGAGTTCGTCCGGCCCCAGGCACGCAACGAAGACACGGCAAACTGGGCCCGACGCCAGCAGCAGTATATCGACGAACTGCAGAACCGTTACATGTACCTGAGCGAAGAGGCGTTCAACGAGATCATCCAGATTCTCGGGATGTCCAGGCCGCTGCCTGCTGAGGCTGCCAAGCGCCAGCGGGAGCTGCAGGACGTGAACGACAAGACCGAGGCGCGCTTCCTTGATCTGCAGCGCAAGGTTGACCGGACTGCCGAAGAGCAGGAGGAGTTCAACCGCCTCCAGGCCGGCGTTGATGCATGCGGCAAGAAGGTTGAGCAGATCGTCCAGAACCTTCAGAACCAGCTGAACCAGATGCAGATGGAGACCATCGACGCCGCCATGGACCGTGCGCAGACTGTGATCGTCGAGGTTGCCACTGCCGGCGGCTACAGCCTTGTTTTCGCAAAGGCGGCGGTGATCCACGGCGGCGACGACATCACGGACAAGGTGTTGGATAAGCTTGCTGAGTTGCCGGCCGCGCCGGCGACAGCTGGCGCCCCCGGTCCGCCCGCGCCGGCAACCGCTCCGGCGCGTGCACCCGCTCTCGAGCCTGCGCCGCAGTAGCGAATGACGCAATCGGCCCGAAAGCCGGCGGACTGCGAACGCCTTGGCGCACATTGGAATGCATCACCCTGATGAGGCTGACCTGCCAGGCCCTTCGGGGCTTACCGACTGTTATCGCAATGGCCCTGGTGACGGTGGGCGCCCAGGTTCCCGCCTGGGGACGGGAGACCCCGCCGGCAGCGGAGCGTGTCGGCCATGTGTACCTGGCGCAGTTGATGGTCAGGCATCCGCTCTACCCGGACCTTGTGCGGCTGGAACGGGCTATCCAGTCGCTTCAGAGGCCAGAGCCGGAGATGGTCCTCGAGACGTTCACTTCTGGAACGCGCATCGGGGGCGAGTACATCGCCGGCCCTGTCATTTCACGTTGGCCGATGGACCGGCTGGCTGCGCGGCGGGATGAGATCGTGAGCGGGCTCTCAGCTTTGCCGGAACCCACGCTCGCATCCTTGCCCGAAGACCTCGCATCCGAACTGCAGTGGCGACGTGATCATATCCAGAGGGCGGCAAGGCTCGAGTTGCTCACCGCCCGGGCGGATTCCAGCCGGGAACTGGCCGACGCATCCGTGAAGCTCTACCGCGAGAACCAGGAGCGCCTGACCAGTCTTGGGGAGAAGCTCGAGGGGCCCGCGGAAGACCCCGACGATGTCCGCGCGGAACTGGAAGCGCACCTTGCACAGATGCGCAATGAGCACCAGGAACACCTGGATCGCCTCGAGCACGCCATCGCAGAGCGCACACGGGCGGCAATCGCCCAGAGCGAGCGTTCCGCCTGGCGCCGGGCGGGGACCCGGCTGCGCAGGCCGTCCGGAGGCATCTCCGAGAGCCTGCGTGAGGGGATGATCGAGACGCTCCAGAGCTTCCCCTTCCCGGACTGGCTCGGCGAGGTCTCGCTGGAGATTCCGGCGCCCCAACTGCCGACCGGGGAGGCAGCCCGCAGCGAGACCGGGGCCGTGGAAACGGCCAGGCAAGAGAGTAGAAGGCGGCTGGCTGCGGAACTTGTGCGCCGTCGTGCTGTCATAACTGAAAGCATACGCAATGCCGCGCGCCTTGGCGCGGAACGCGTAGCAAGAAAACATGGGGTTCGGCTCCAGTTCTCACCAGTAGGTGAGGCACGGGGACCGGACATGACCGAGGAGATCGGCGAAGCCCTATCAGTTCTCTGGGGCGCCGGGTCCCGGTAGCAGGTCAATGGGAGGAAGTTGAACGGTGCAGAAGGTTGCTATTCCCCTGGCGCGCATCGCCGCCCATGTGGAAGGCACGGTACTCGGAGATGCCGGCACCCTGATCAGCGGGGCTGGCACACTCGAAGAGGCCGAAGCGGGACACATCGTGTTCGTCGAGCGCGCAGAAATGCTGACAGCGGGCGAGCAGAGCAACGCGTCGGCGCTCATCGTGGCGCCAGGGCTTTCGAGTTCGGCGAAGCCGATCGTGGTCACGGAAGACCCGCGCCTTGCCTTCAGCAAGGTGCTCGAGCTCTTTGCGCCCAAACCCAACGCCCACCCGGGAGTGCATCCCACGGCGGTCCTTGGGCGCAATGTCACGCTGGGCGAGAGGGTCTCAATCGGCGCCCACGCAGTGATCGGCGACAACGTGATCATCGGGGACGACACTATCATTCATCCGCTTGCCTACATCGGGCATGACGCGACTATCGGCAGTTCGACCCAGATTGCGCCGCAGGTGTACATCGGCGACCGCGTGACTGTTGGGGATCGGACCACGATCCTGGCCGGCGCAGTCATCGGGTGCGACGGTTTCGGCTTCCTGCA
Source organism: Armatimonadota bacterium (assembly GCA_018056145.1). Lineage (GTDB taxonomy): Bacteria > Armatimonadota > Zipacnadia > Zipacnadales > JABUFB01 > JABUFB01. The sequence goes on along the minus strand of JAGPGE010000387.1, from coordinate 3,258 downwards.
AACCCGCCAGGGCCACCGAAAGATCCCTCAGATCGGGACCGTGGCCATCGGCAATGACGTAGAGATCGGGGCTTGCAGTACGGTTGACCGCGCCACCGTTTCCGTCACCCGCATCGGCGATGGGACGAAGATCGATGACCAGGTGCACGTTGCCCACAACTGCGTTATCGGGCGCAACTGCCTGCTCTGCGGGCAAGTCGGCATCGCCGGGAGCACCCGGGTTGGCGACAATGTGGTCATGGGCGGGCAGGTTGGTGTCAGCGACCATGTGACGATCGGCGATAACGTTGTGGTGGCGGGCAAGTCCGGAGTGTTCGGCGACATCGACAAGCCAGGCGTCTACTCCGGTTACCCCGCGCGTCCGCACAAGAAGCAATTGCGCACTATCGCGATGTCGCACCGCCTGCCGGATCTGGTTGAACAGATCAAGAAGATGGAAGCGCGCATTGCGGAACTCGAACAGAAGCTGGCTGAGCGCGACGAACGATAGCGCCCGGCGAGTTTTCCGAAGATCGCCAGGGGCCCGGCACGCTTGCGCCGGGCCCTCTCGTGTGCGGGGCCTGTGAACATGCTGCAGTCGTTCCTCCTTGTGCTCGCGCTGGCCGCGGCCGTTTCAGCGTCATCCGACGCCGAGGTCACCACGATCGGGCCACTGCCCTCAGCAGGCATGGGGCTCATCGATGCCCTGGACGGCGACCCGCTCCGCTCTGCCTCCCAGGTCATCATCCCCCGAGAGCCGTTCCACGACGGGCCCGATAGCGCCTCGGGCAAGAGCGCGCCGGGCGCCGAGTTGATCCGTATCCCGCGCGGGTCCTACTTCTCAGTCCCCTCATGGCAGAGCGTCCGTTTTCGCCCCGGGTCAGCTCCGGGCAGCGATCCTGCGCGGGTCATCCTGAGCAATGATCCGGAGCGCGTGCCGATCCCCCGCCTGCTGTCGCGCAGCCGGCTGCGAGTCGGGGAACGCACCCACTTCATGTGGCACCATCTGTCCGAGTACGCGCAGGGCATGGATCTCGTGGTGCGCCTGCGCAATCAGGGATACTCCCCCGCGGTGCTGGACATTGTGGCGGCCCACGGTGGCCCGACGCCCGATGAGATCTGGGCAGGGCATGTGATCATGCGGCGTTTTCTCGGGGGCTGGCAGGCAGGCCAGGGGTTCCAGGCGCGGATTGGGCCGGGGGATGTCTTCGAACTGTCCCGCCGCTGGTTCCCGAACGGGCACATCGCCGGCGGAATGGCGGACCTGTGCCTGCTGGAGGGTTCGGATGTGATCCTGGAGAGCCTGGCGCAGCAGGACTGGCGCTGGTCGCCTTCACTGGACAGCGTGCGCGCACTGCTGCCCAATGCGATCCCGCCTCCACTGGAGCTTCCGGGGGTCAGGCCGGTGGAGGTGACTCACCAGGTGGGCAAGGCCTGGCAGTTCGCGACAATCGGTAAGAACATGGAGTTCAAGGAGCATCCGGCTCTCAGAGGCGACTACGGCGTTGTGTACAAGGCGGAGGTCACCTTCGAGAACCCGGACCGGCGGAAGGCGCGTCTTGAGGTGGCTCTTCGGGCCGGAGGCGGGGTAGCTCGCGGAGCAGTGGTCGTGAACGGCGAGATCGTGGAGACGGGTCTGCTCTCCATGGGCATGGAGCATATCCTGTTCGACGAGCGGGGTTCCACAGCGCCGCGCACCCGAGTGCAGGTCCGACTCATCCCCCAAGCGGGCTCAAACTACCCCGTCAGCCTCGTTGTGCGCAGCATCCTCAATCCGACTGGCTGATCTGTCGCCCTACTGGCCCTTGAAGCAGTAGATGCAGCCGTCGTTACTGCCGACGAATACGTGGCCGGCGGATGCGGCGGCGGATGACTGCACTTCCCCGCCCGTCTCGTACTGCCAGACAACCGTCTGGCTCTCCGACTCGATGGCATAGAGCTGGCGGTCGTGGGAACCGCAGTAGACCACGGTGCCGCTCACCAGGGGCGAGCTATGCACCCAGTCGCCCGTGGGAATGCGCCAGTTGAGTGACCCCGTGCGCGCATCCAGGCAGTAGATGTAATGATCGCGCGAGCCGATGTAGAGGTTATCGCCCACGAGGCTCGCCGACGCGTGGATCTCCCCCTCGGTGCGGTACTCCCAGAGCTTCTGGCCGCTGGGCGCGTCGATGCAGTAGACGTGGTGGTCGGTGGAGCCGAAGAAGACGCGGTCTTCCGCGTAGACCGGCGCCCCCAGGACTTCCCCGGCGCTGGTGTACTCCCAGATCAGCCTGCCCGTGGCTGCATTGATGGCGTACAGCCTGTGGTCACTGGAACCCGCGTAGACCGTGCCGTTCCAGTAGGCCGGGGAGGAGATGACCTCGCCCTGGGAGCGGAATGCCCAGACCTGCTGGCCGCTGATGGCGTGGATGGCATAGACGCGGCCATCGCAACTGCCGAAGAACAGCATGTTCCGCCAGCCACCAGGGCCGCAGACCACCTCTCCCGCGGTGGTGAACTCCCACACCCGCCGCCCTGTGGCCGCATCAAGGGCAATCAGGTTGTTCTTGCAGCCGACGAAGAGCGTGCGGCCGTTGACGATGGCAGGGCTGCTCATGATCTCATGGGCGAAATCCACGCTCCAGATCGCCTTGCCATCGCGGGCGCTCAGGGCGGTTACCCGGCCATTGCGACCTGGCCTGTCCACGAACGCGCCCGCGAAGACAGTGCCGTTCACCACCGCGGGCGAGCTGATGACCCATTCGCCGATCCGCTGTTGCCAGCGTTTGCGCAAGGGCGGCGCGATGAGTTCCGGCGTGTAACCGCTGCGCGTCACGTTGCCCCGGAACATCGGCCAGTTGTAAGCCTTCTGCGGGGCGTCGGGTTTCTGCCGGGCCAGTTCCAGGGCGATCTCATCCAGGAGTGTCCGGGCCTGGGTATGCTCGGGCTCGCGCTGCATGGCCTCCCGCAGAAGCGCCAGGGCCTGACGCAGACGGCCTTCCTCACGCTGCTGGATTGCCTGAGCCACCAGTTCGCGCGCCGGTGTAGCCGCGGGAGCCTCTCCCGGAATGGACTGGGGCGCCGGCGTGGTGCGGTCTCGCTCCACGGATGTCGGCGCCTGCACCGGTTCGGGGTGGGCGATCGTCTCGTATCTGGCCACGTCGAAAGACGCCTTGCAGACAGGGCAGACGCGGTACTCGTAGCCGGTCATGTACCCGCAGCCCTGGCAGTGCTTGATCTCCATGTCGGCGGCAGCATCCTGGACCACGGGGCGAATGCCTTTGAGGGCCTCGGACAGGG
>JAGPGE010000386.1 GCA_018056145.1 Armatimonadota bacterium | reverse complement strand
CACTCTCTCGCCGGGATAGGCGGCATACACGGTGGGCGACTTCTCGGTGCCGGAATCCAGAGCGCTGAGGCGGAGCGTCTCTTCCAGTTCATACAGGCCGCCGCGCAACATCACGGTCACGGGCGTGACGCGGTCGGGCTCTCCGTTACGCAGCGCGCGGACGGCATCCCGGGCCCGTGCGAGGGTCGCGAAGGGCCCGTCGGTGGCGGTGTGATTGGGGCCCTCGAGTTGCCCCGTCCAGGCGTCATTGCCGGCGGTCGAAACATAGAAGTCCGCAGGTTGGGCGAAAGCGGAGAGTGGGGAGAGGAGCAGTGCTGCAAGAATCAGAACCAACATGTCGCAGATCACCTCAGGAGGTCACGGTGCTTGGCATCCGTGGCGCGGTGCAGACACATCACCGATTCCGCGGGCCGACCGCGCTCAGGTCGATGGGCTCGAAACCCAGTGCGAAGGCCGGCGATTCCGGGCGCAATCTGAAGTCATTGTTCGCAGCGTCCACGAATAGCGGATCGGTGACCATGCTTTGCTTATCAAACCCCAACTCCCGCCAGGCTTGCAGTGGTCGGAACCACCGCGCGTAGGGTTCATCTCCGGGCAGATAGACTCTCAGTTCATCGCCGGTGGTTAGCCAGTACAGGTTCTCGTCCCACCGGGCGACGGACTCCGGCGCTTTCCGGCCACAGTAGATCAGCGTCGATTCCGGGTCGTCGAAAGCCACGATGTTGTGGTGGAACTCGGTGCCGCTCGAATTGGCCTGAAAATGGGCGATAAGTATCTGGCGGCGCGGGCCGTTGTTCACGAACACGTTGTTGAACACCTTGTTGTCCTTGCCGCCCTGGATCATGAGGCCGCCATCGGCGGTGTTGTAGACCACATTTCCGTGAACCGTGAACCCGCCCGCGAAGGAGTCCAGGTAGATCCCCCAGGAGTTCCACATATCCTCGCCCATCATGGACGAGTACCCGCCGGTGTCGTGGATGAGATTGTGCCGAAAGATGCTCCCAGTGCGGTGGTCCCGGGAATGCTGTGTGACTTCCAGGCCACCGGTGTCGTAGGTCTCGTTGTTCACGTGATGGATGTGGTTGTACTCCACGATGTTGTTCGTGCTGGTGGTGTGACCCACGCTGATGCCCCAGCGTGGCATCTCGTGCACCAGATTGTGGGCGATCAGCGCCCCGTGGACCTGGTCGCGGGTGGACACCCCGGCAACGTGCTTGTACACCCACCCCATGTGGTGGATGTGGTTGTCGCTGATTACGGTGCCGCCGGGCGCGTTCAGCAGGTAGATGCCCCCCTCTGCGCCGAAAGCGATCTCGTTACCGACGAACCGGTTCGCGCGATCGCCATCGCTGTGGATGGCCGCCTTGCCGATATTGCGGATCACGCAGTCGGAGACGGTGATGTTCGCCGTGTCGCGCAACGTGATGACGCCGTCCTTGCAGGCCCCGTACATGACGAAACCGTCGTCCGGCGTGTAGTCCGTCTCCTGCAGGGTGAGGCCTGAAATGCGGACATGTTCGACGGGCTGCTCTTTCGTGCCCACGAGTTCGATCAGCCGCGTCAACCGCGGGGCGATGACCTGGGAATCAGCGGTCAGCGGGGACTTCGGCCAGAGGTACAGCCTGCGCGCTGAACGGTCGAGATACCACTCGCCCGGGCTGTCCAGCTCCTCCAGGATGTTCTCCACGAAGTACCGGTCACCGCTGCAGACTTCTGTGGCGGCTTCCTTGCCGCTGATGGTGATGGTCCCCGCGATCGCGTCTACCGCATCAAGCTTCGCGATCTCATTGAACGCCCGGCAGGAGTTGGGGGAGGAGGGCCAGACATGCACTTCGGCGTCAGCTTCGTTGGCCCAGGACGGCTTCGCGGTTCCTGCGAGGAACGGGAAGCTGGTCTTGCTGGATGCGCTCAAGCCGCCGCACTTCACGATCTGCAGGCCCTCGCACACCCGGTAGTCCTCGCCCTGGATCGTCACGATGTGCCTCCCCTCGGCTACCGGGGGCCGCTTCCAGCCATCGGGGGCCCAGTTCGGGTCGTCGGTCAGGATGATGGCATCGATGTTATACCCGCCGCCCTTGTCATTGCGCCAGCGGAGGGTATGCTTGCCTGCACTGAGGTCCAGCGTAGCTGAGTTCGCCCACCTGAAATCCCGCCAGCCGCCGGTATCTGGCAGGTTCATGAGCGGCACGGGAGCCCCGCCATCGGCCGCGATACTCGTCTGCCCGCCCATGTCCTCGCGGCCAAGCTGCTTCATCCCGTGGGCATACAGGAGCCATACCGAAAACTGGCCGCCCGCGGGGATCTCCGCGTCCCATTCGAGCCAGTCGCCCTGGTTGTGCATGGCGCCCACCGCTTCGCCAAAGCAGTCCGGGCGCACATACAGGAACCCCTTGCGGTGGGGATCTTCAGCAACGTAGTTCGGGTACCGGGCGCGGATCATGCGCTCGCCATCCACGAAGAGGGAACGGAAGTATGCATCGGGTGGAAGATCACCGGGCAGATCTGCAACGAGGATTTCGCCGCGCCAGGGCTGGAAGCCGGTGATCGGCACGCCGCCGCTGATGACCGGGGTCTCGCCGGGAGAGGCGAGATATGACACCGGGCATTCCGGGGTGCCGGAGTCCTGTGGCCCGAGCGTCAGCATAGCATCGGGACGGTACACGCCGCCGCGCAGCCGCACCTCCACCGGAGCGGCCAGCGGCCCGGCGGCTTTGAGCTTGCGGACGGCGTCTCGTGCCGCCGAAAGCGTCGCGAAAGGGCCGTCCGTGCCCGTCTCGTTAGGGGAATCGAGGGTCCCCGACCAGGTATCGTTCCCGGCCGGGGACACATAGAACGCAATCGGTTCAGGTGCGCAGGAGGTTACGGCGGCCACGAAGAGAATGGCGCTGGCTGGGAGCAACTGGCGGAATGGGCTGGCCATGGCAGGCCTCCCCGCGGTGCTGGATCGGTGATGCGAGCGGTGCACGGGGGAGATTCGGCTCTCTCGGGTCGGTGACCTTCAACAGTGGCGCGTTTCAGCGTGCCCGGTGAGACTAAGGCGCGAGCCGATCGCGGAGGCCGTTCATGTATCTTGTCTGGCTCTTCTGCTTCTGGGCGATGCAGGCGGCGGCACAGGTGATTTTCGGCTACGGCAGCACTGCGCCGCAGCGGTTCGTGCCCTGCTTCATCCTCGGCAATGTCTTCGGCGCCTCGAGCATATGGCTGCTGATGCTGCTGTACAGATCGATGAACCCCAACCTCGCGTTGGGCCTGGGAACCGGCGGCGGGTTCCTGTGCGCCCAGGGGGCCCTGGCGCTGCTCTTCCACCACAGTCTCACGCCGCTGCAGTACCTGGCCGCGGTTCTGGTCGCGGTGGGGATGGGTCTGTTCGTGGCGGTTGCGAGGCCGGCATAGGCCAACCCTCAATCGCCGGCCTCCTCCAGCAGCTTGAGCGCTCCCTGGCCGAGCTTGTCGGCAATGTAATCCACCATCTTCGCCCCGAGTTCCGGGCTGGCCTCATGGGCAGCCGGGCTTGTGAACTCGTAGCCACCGGTCTGCGGGTCGGGCAGGCGAGTCATGTCGGTGAGCTCGGGGTACATGGCCCAGAAGAGTGACGTCTCCCACTTCCCCGCGTGGTCCCTGCCGACTTCTACCTCGCCGGACACCTCGTACTCAGCCAGCGCCCAGACCCGCACCTTGCTCGTGACCATGAACTGCTCGGCGGCGAACTTGAGCGCGGTCACCTGGACTTCCGGGTAGTGGCCCGTCAGGGCGACGATCACCTTGAAGCCGCAGTACTCGATCTCCCGGAACATCTCCAGCGCCAGGGCCATGAGCACGCCTTCGGTGATGTAGACGCTCCCCGTGGGCTGGGTGATGTCCCCCCAGCCCGTCCCGCGTTTGAAATCCTCCTGGAACACGTTACCGTGTGTCCCCCAGTGCAGTGGTGGGGCAACAACGCCTCCGTGCTTGCGGGCAGCGGCCACGCACAGGCCGTGCGCCTTCATGGCGTCCTGACCGTAGGGCAGGTGCGCGCCGTGTCTTTCGAGAGTGCCGAATGGCAGGTAGCAGATCGGGCAGCGCTCCAATGCGCCCTCGAACTCGTACCGGAACATCTCTTCCCACTGGACCTTGTCCACGTGAATCCCCACTCGTGGCCCAATCGCCTCGGGACGGCGACGGGTTGATGTGTGCGCTGATGCTGCGGAGTTCACCACCATCGCTGCGTTCGCCTTCCCTGGGAAGGCTTGGCATGGTGTGGCGTCGAAGAGACGGGCTGGAGGTGAGCGCATGCGCTCCGGTCCTGTTCCCCTGTCCATTCTCGCTATCGCCTTCACCGCAATGGCGGGGCTCGCCGTATCCCCGTGCGACGCTGTCCCGGCGCCTGATCTGGACGGGGCCGCGTGGATCTGGACTCCCGATGCCGCCGGGCTCAATGCTGACCAGTGTACCCGGTACTTTCGCGGCAAATTCACCTTGCCCGCGGGTGCAGAGGGCGGTATCGCGCAGATCACCGCCACCGCGGACAACTACCTGACGGTGTACCTGAACGGCACCCGGATTCTGAGCAGGATGAAGGACCCGGACGGGTGGGACAGGCCGCTCACCACGGAGACTTCCGGGATCCTGCTTCCGGGCACGAACTGCATTGCCGTTGAGGGTGTGAACACCCTTGCCGGTCCGGCGGGGATCATCGTCAAGCTCAGTCTGGCGGGCGGCTCGGGAATACCGATTGTCGTGGTGACGGATGCCCTCTGGCGCGGGAGTGACAGGGAAGCGCCGGGATGGCAGAGGCCCGGCTTTGACGATTCGGGCTGGGACCCGGTCACGGTGCACGGCGAGTTCGGCATGCCCCCCTGGGGGGATATGGGCCTGCCGAAAAGCACGGTGCCTGCCCTGGATTTCGAAGGTGCGAAATGGATCTGGACACAGGAAGCCGCGAAGGGGATGCACCTGCCGGCCGGACCGCGGTACTTCCGCACCGTCATTGATGTGCCCGAAATGGCAGCGGGAGCCCGTGCCCAGGCTCTCATCACGGCAGACAATGCCTTTGCGCTGTATGTCAACGGAACGCGCATTGGCCGGGGCTCGGAATGGTCCCAGCCTGCGCGATTTGACCTCACAAAGGTCCTCACGCCCGGCCAGAACACCATCGCGGTCCGTGCCCTGAACACCCTCGAGGGTGCGGCGGCGCTCATCGCGAGAATCGCCGTTGTCCAGCCCGGTGCAGACCCCCTCTTCTGGTCCACCGGGGAAGACTGGGTGTGTTCGCACGAGGCGCCAGAAGGCTGGCAGCGGCCGGGTTTCGATCAGGCGGCGTGGGAGCCCGCGCGAGTGCTTGGTGACAGCAAGATGGGTCCTTGGGGAGGGGCCCTGCAGATCCCTCCTGCTGCTCAGGGAGTGCTCTCGCTGCCCGTGCCGCGCCTCACCGACTACACGGACCCGGTTCACGAGGGCGCGATCGTGTTCGTCCAGGGCCTGTTCATGATGGGTTCCAGGGGAGAGAACTTCATCCAGAACATCAGTGGCACTCGGGCCTACACGGAGTTCGACACAGCCAGCCCTGCGGCCCTCGGAAGGCGGCTCTGCACCTATGGGCCGATGCGTCCCGGTGGCGCGCTCCGGGTGCTGTGCGACGCGAAGGGAGGCGTGCTTGGGTCCCCGGCTGTGTCGTACGACGGGCGAACCGTGTACTTCGCCATGGCTCCCGAAGGCGACCCTTACTTCCACGTGTTTGAGGTGGGCATCGACGGCACCGGCCTGCGCCAGGTCACTTCCGGCGCCTTCCACGACTTTGACCCCGAGCCCCTCCCCGACGGCCGCATCGCCTTCAGCTCGACCCGCACCGGCAGCGCTGAAGAGTACCACGGGGTCGCCGCGTTCTCCCTGTTCTCCTGCAATGCACAGGGGGCCGACATCCGTCGGATCACCAGCCACATCGTAGCGGATCGCGAGCCCCGTGTCTGCAGCGACGGTTCGCTTGCCTTCATCCGCTGCGACAACTTCCTGGAACGCGCAAAGGTGGAGACCCACATCCACCAGGTACGC
>JAGPGE010000385.1 GCA_018056145.1 Armatimonadota bacterium | reverse complement strand
GTCGTTCTGTGACGGCCACGTGAAGTGGCAGAAGAGCGGATCGTGGGAATCGTACGCGAAGCACTACAGCACTTACTGGCAGAAGACCCGCTGAGATCGCGCTTGCCGCCCCGGGACGCCGGCGTCACTTCGGTGCGCGCCAGGCGTCCCGGCGCGACGCTTTGGCCGGGCGAACAGCGCGGGAGCGCCCTCGGACCGAGGCGATTTGGACCAAGACCGGAAACAGTCATGGCGCATCGCATATCTCGAGTGGAACACCAATGACGACCGTTTGTTTGTTTCTGCAATACCCAGTCTTGAAAGACTGAGCCGAAGTGCCTGCTGCAAAGCGTGGCCCGGCATGCCGGGGCGGGAGACGAATGTTACCGGCAGACACCCTGCATAAGACTACACGGAAGCCAAAGCCGGGCGGCCGCACACGTCAGACCGCGTGCGGCGCCTGGAAGAGCGCGGGGCGCGGCAGCGCCACCCACATCGCAGCAGTGCACCAGCGTGCCTGACTGGGGGGCGCACCCCGAAGACGCGGGCTGCACGAGCCGCTTCGCACCACGCGCCCGTCAGGTATTCTGCCGCGCTCGCGTTGAAAGGCGGTCCTTCCTCGAATGGGAGCACCCAAACGTCTGCTGGTTATCGGCATCGACGGCGCCGACTTCATCCTGACGTCGGAATGGATAGCTGGGGGCCACCTGCCGAACCTCGCGAAGCTCTGTGAATCCGGACGCCTTCTTCCCTGCAGTTCCACGCATCCCCCTGTCACCGCGCCCGCTTGGACGACGGCGTTCACCGGCTGCAACCCGGGCAAGCACGGGCTGTATGACTTCTGGGATTTCAGCTTCCCCAACCGGCGGCCATGGTGGACTGAGCCCAGACGATGCCCCAGCCTTTGGCGCATCCTGTCGGAGGCAGGGCTCTCCTGCGGCCTGGTGAACCTGCCGATGAACTTCCCGGCCGAGGCGATCAACGGCGTGATCATCTCCGGAATGGGCTGTCCGGGCATGTCCGAACAGGGCTTCCACCCGCGCGAACTCCGACAGGAGCTTACCCAGGCTTTACCGGAGTACGCGTTCCATCCCGAGAAATGCGGCCCGGTGGTCTACCCGGACGCACGGGAGCTTGCCCGATTCTGCAGAATGCGCACACAGGCGGCTGAGTGGTTGCTAGGCAAGCGCTCCTATGACGTGTTCGGAGTGGTCTTCAGCAGCCTGGACTGGGCCGGACACGGCTATGCGCGGGACTTCGAGCACGGCGGGGTCGCATTGGAGGTGGCCCGGGCGATTGACGCGCAGATCGGCGACCTGCTAGCCGTGTGTGACTGGCCGCGGACCCCGGTGATGGTGCTCTCCGACCACGGCATGCGCTGCGCCCGGCGGCAGGCGAACCTCTACGTGCTGTTCCACCAGCTGGGCCTGATGAAGTTCCGCTGGGACGGCGACAGGGGGAAGCCAAGCCTGAAATCGGCGCTGGTGAGAGGCTGGAATCTGGCCAAGCGCGTGCTGCCACCGGATTGGGTGCGCCAGATTCGGCGAGCGGCTGACCGCCAGCGGGGGGCGCTACTGAACGCAGGGCCGAGGGTGCGCATTGACTGGGAGCAGACAGTGGCGGCGCCGGTGGGGCCTTACGGAACGGTTCGGATGAACGTGCGAGGACGCGATCCGCAGGGCGTCGTGAGCCTCGAAGACTATGCAGACGTCAGACAGGGAGTTGTCGAGAAGCTAAAGGATATCAAGGATCCGGCGACCGGGCGGCCGCTGTTCGGGAGGGTGCTCACCCGAGAGGAAGCGTACAACGGCTGGGCGCTGCAGGACGCACCGGACATTGTGCTGGCCGATCCTCCACCGGACCTAGCATTCGGCGTGGCCTTCGACGAGGCGGACATAGCGCCATTCCTGGAGCAGGCTGATGTGGTGGCTCCACTGGTGCCCTACGCGGGCGTGCACTCGAGCACCGGGATCATGATACTGAGTGGGGATGTCGCCGCTACAGGGAGCTGGTCCGGAGAGACGGAGTGCTCGCTGGAGGACTTCACCCCGACGGCGCTTCACGTATTAGGCATTCCGGTGCCGACGTACATGGACGGCCGCGTGCTGACACAGCATCTAGCGGGCGAGATTGCGCGCAAGGGTATACTGCGCGCAACAGCAGCCCCTCCGGACGTGCGGGGTAACGAAGCGCACTATACCCAGAAGGAAGAAGAAGAGCTCCGCGAGCAACTTCGCGCCCTGGGGTACGTCTGATCCCGTGAGCGATCTGTCCTTCAGTCATCATCGGGGCGCGGGTGCAGCAGCCAAAGACAGGGAGCGGCAATCTTCATGCACGGGGTGCGCCCGATCAAGCGCGAGCGGGCAGGACAGCTGCCGGCGCGTGTCGAATCGCTCTCTGTGTGACCTGGCTGCGCTCATCAGACGACCGGATTAGCGGTGACGGCGAATGAACGGGACGGACAGGGGCGCAAGACTGAGGCGGTTGCGCGCCTTGGGAGCCGTCCTGTTCGGCTTGAGCACCTTGGTTGTGGCCTTTTCCCTGGCCGGCACGTGGGCTCTGGCGAACCTGGACGTTCCCGATGCCGACTATGATCGTCTTTCCCAGGCACTCGGGGTAACGAACATCGTTCTCGCGTCAGGCGCGTGCATGGTTTGGCTGTGGGCGGCGAACGGTGCACGGACGGCGGTAGCGCTGCTGCTGCTCTGCGCCGTCATTGGCGGAACCGTGGAAGCTGTTGGTGTGGCGACCGGTGTCCCCTTCGGCGAGTACAGCTACACAGACCAACTCGGACCGAAACTTGGCGGCGTGCTGCCGGCAGTCATCCCCCTTGCCTGGTTCATGATGATGTACCCCGCGCTGCATGTGGCGCGGCGGACCCGTCTCAGTGTGCCAGGGAAGGCCGCCCTCGCCGGTCTGGCCATGGTGACCTGGGACCTCGTCCTTGACCCGGCAATGACCGCGGGCGCCAAAGCGTGGGAGTGGCGGGCTGGCGGCATCTACTATGGCATCCCCTCTCAGAACTTCCTGGGATGGTTCCTGACTGCTTTCATCCTTGCGCTGGCCTGCCTGCCCTTGTTGGGAAAGGCGCCGGCCGACAGATCGGGGATGCCTATCGCGCTGTATCTGGTGCAGAGCCTCTTCCCGGCGCTGCTCGCAGTCCTGTACGGCCGACCGTTGGCCGCCGTCGCCTGGCTCGCCGCGCTGGCTGTGCTCTGGGTACTGGTCAGGCGGTATGCGCCCCCGGCGGAGACTGTGCGAAGAGAGAACGGATCGGCTTGAGCGCGCTTCTGTGGGCGGCAGGGATCATCCTGGGCCTGCAGGTGATCGTCCTGGCGATCAACCTCACCTACTGGCACAGGCGCAAGCTCCCCGAGGCCGAACCCGTCAGCCTCTCCGTTCTGATACCTGCGCGCAACGAGATCCACAACCTCCCCACGCTGGTGTCGCTGCTCTCCGTCCAGAGCCATGCCCCACTGGAGATCCTGGTCTGCGATGACGGTTCAACCGACGGGACCACCGAGTGGTTGGCGGAACATGCGCAGGAGCATGGTGTGGGGTGGTTCGCCGGCGCGGACCGCCCGAATGGCTGGACAGGCAAGAACTGGGCTTGCGCGCAGCTTGCAGGACGGGCCAGCGGGGAGTGGCTGCTTTTCATGGATGCCGACGTGCGTCCCGGCTCGGACTTCCTCCGCAGGTTCGCGGGGTGGTGCGGGGCGGGCGAAGCCACGCTCGTGACGGCTCTCCCGCGCATTCGCCCGTCGGGGCTAGGAGACGGCCTGCTCATCGGCATGGTTCCCTGGTCGGTCTTCACTCTGCTGCCCCTGGTGCTGGCGGAACGCCACCGGAATCCGGCCTTCAGTTTCGCGAACGGACAGATGATGGGCTTCTCCAGAGGTACATACAGGCGGCTTGATCCCCACAGCCAGGTGCGTTCATCTCTGCTGGAGGATGTGGAGATTGCGCGGCTTGTGAAGCGTGCGGGCGGCCAGGCGCTGATCGGGGACGCCACTGATCTGGCAGCCGTGGAGATGTACAGCGGCCTGCGTGAAGCCTTCGATGGCTTCTCCAAGAACTCGGCGGTCATCTGCGGCGGGAAGTTGCAGGCGGTTGTCTGCGCGGCTCTCCTGGGGCTGGTCAATCTTCTGCCCCTCGCGCTGGGGATCGCCGGCGCTTCACCCGCGTGGGCGCTGGTCGGCACGTCGATGGCACTGTACGGCGCGTCTGTGTCGGTGCTCCGCCTGCCACTATGGTACGCGGTCTTCTGCCCGGTCGCTATGGTTCTTGGTGTGGCTGTCATGCTGCGGTCCGTTGTCTGGCATTCGATGAGGCGAGTGACATGGAAGGGGAGGGTATACGGGGAGCCATGAAACCTTTGAGAGCCTGGTTTGCGGACTGGCTCATTATGAGATCGTTGCGCAGCCACTTCCGCGGCGTGTATCTGCTTGACCGCGATGCGCCTGACCCCGCCAGGCCGCTGATCGTCTTCGCGAACCACCACTACTGGTGGGATGGCTACCTGCTGCACCTGTTCGCCCGTCACTGGCGCCCCGGGCAGAGCATGGTGTGGATGCGGGAGCTGACCTCGTTCCCGCCTTTCGAAGCGATCGGCGCCATGCCCTTTCCAGAAGACGATCCCATCGCCAGGGCGGCGACGCTGAAGCGGACGCTCCGGGCGTTGCGCTCGGGGCCTTCGCTGCTATTCCTGTTCCCCGAGGGAGACATGCATCCCGCCCCGCACCTTGCGCCCTTCAGGCAGGGCCTGCACTGGCTGCACAGTCGCCTTCCAGAGGTCGATCTGAAGCCGGTGGCAATCCACATTGAGCAGGGCATCCACCAGCATCCCGAGGCGTACATCATCGCTGGACCGCCTTACCGGTGTGACAGCCCGGACGCGGACAGCTGGCTCGCAGCGGCACGCGGGACCATCGCGGATATGCTGGATGAGCTGGCGCCGGAACGCCGACCGGCAATCTCCGAGTTCACCTGCATCCTTGCGGGGCGTCTGTCGACGGATGAGTACCGGTGCAGCGGAAACCGAGAGCGCGGCCCGAAGCCGGTGGAGGGCGAGCAAGCGGCTACGGGCCCAACGGAATCGACATCGCGTGGAGAAAGTCGAAGAGCAAGAGGAAAAGGCCCTGAATGACAACTGCCCATCCCGCACCGCGCAGGACAGGCCTGGGGCGGGTGGCCAGTACTACCCCAACTGCCACGTAGAGCACGTCGAGGCCGGCGTTGGTGAGAAGGAGCCGCCGCAGATCAGGCAGCGGCGCGATCGTGCCCATCAGGCCGGCAATGCCGATGGCCGCGTCTATGGAGCACCAGATACCGGTGACGAACCAGAACCCGCGCCATGCCTCGCGATTCGTGCGCCACAGGCCGATTACGGCCGCCACCAACCACACAACCGACCAGATGATCAGTTGCAGCGCAATGACCAGGCCGGGGTGCTCCCACAGAGGGTTCGCCACGATGCCCACTCCCGTCAGGCCTGCGACCGCGCGTTGTTCCGTGCGCGGAGCAGTCGCAGATAGATGCCGGGCAGGCGGCACGCCTTGGCCAGTTGCGGTACCTGCGCCCGTCGCGAGAAAACGTCGTAGCCCTGGCGCTCGATCTGCCCGAGTATCCCGGCGTATAGCTCCGAAGCGGCGGCGATGGCGAACTGCCCGTCGGGTGAGAGCATGGGAATCCCCGGCCATGCCTCCGCGTACAGGCGGCGCGCCCTGTCTATCTGAAACCGCATGAAGCGCCGCCAGTCTTCGTTCACGACTCCCTGCGCGAGCTGCGTCTCGTCGACTCCGTGCGCGCTCAATTCGTCCTGTGGCAGGTAGATGCGGCCCATGGCGTAGTCCTGTGCGACGTCCCGCAGGATGTTCGTGAGCTGCATGGCGATCCCCAGCTTGAGCGCATACGGCACAGCCTCTTCGCCCCTGAACCCGATGATTTTCATACTCATCAGCCCCACGGTCGATGCCACCCCGTAGCAGTAGTCGACGAGGTCATCGAAGGCACTGTAACGGGTCTGGTGCAGATCGCGAGAGACGCTCTCG
>JAGPGE010000384.1 GCA_018056145.1 Armatimonadota bacterium | reverse complement strand
GAAAGTCGCGGCGGGTAAGGTCGTGCGCGTCATCGGGCATGAGCTGGTCTCCTCACAGTGCGCTCAGACATAGTGCCATGGGGCGGGGAATAAGTGGGCCAATAGTTCTCCCCACGCCGCCCGCTGACCTCTTTGCCGAGAGCAGGACAGCGCGCGACCCCAAGCGGCCCGTCGAAAGGCAGACAGGATCATTGCCTGGCGCGGGCAGCGCTTCTGGTTGGGGGAGAGGAACAAGGCTTGCCGTGGTGAACATAGATAAGCCCTTCTGTTCAACGGGTCACCGTTTTGCCCCTTCCCCCAACAGACGGCAGGGTAAGCGGGTAATGTTCTGCACGCACGCGCATCATGACCTCTGGAGGCTGCCTGGCATGATCCGCTCGACCCTGGCCTTGTTCGCTTTTCTTGCGCTGTGTGCCGCATGTGCAGACCCTGGTCTTGTGGCCCACTGGAGTTTCGACGAAGGTGGAGGCACTCGCGTTGCAGACCTTAGTGGAAATGGCAACGACGGGACGGTGCATGACGCGAAGTTCGTCAAGAACAATGGCGGGTACTGCCTGGAGTTCGACGGGCAGACGAGCTATGTGGACTGCGGCTCGGGGCCGTCGCTGGACCTGGAGGAAGCGCTGACCCTTGAAGGCTGGGTCTTCCCCGCAGTGGCGCCGGATGCTGAGCCTGGCGTTTTCGGCAAGCATTTCCAGAGCTACCTGGTCACTTACTACCGCGACGGCCAGTGCTGGGCGTACATCAACGCGGGCGCTCACAATGTCCACGCTCCCCTGGGCGCGGGAGCGTGGCACCACGTCGCCTTCACCTTCGACGGCAGGCACCTGAAGCTCTACGTGGATGGCAAGCTGGGGGCGAGCCGTGAGGCCGAAGCTAATCGGGCGAATAAGTCGGGCAGGTTCCTGATAGGGTGCGTCATGGGTGACCCAAATGCCCCGGACCCGGCGTATACCCACACGTCGCATTTCCTGGGAATGATCGACGAAGTGCGCGTGTACAACCGCGCGCTGTCGCCGGAGGAAGTAGCCGGGCACGCGTCCCGAGAAGCGCCGCTGTTCGAGATCACCGAGCCCTTCCGCAAGGTGGAGCGGGTCGCGCGGCTCATGGATGGTGACCTGCGCGTGGAACTGGGCGCGCACGGGGAGTTCCAGGTGGATGCCAACCGCGAGAGCTACCTGGCTGAAAGCCGTTTTTCCTATCCTGGCGACCGGATTCGTTGGCACTTGCTCAGCGCGGCGCAGGAGGAAGGGCAGGTTACCAGCAAAGTCGTGAAACTGTCGCCGATCGAGGCGGTAGTGACAGTGCGCGGGAGCCTGTACGACATCGTCCGCCGGGTTCGCTTGCACGACGGCCGGGTGAATGTGCGGGATGAGCTGACCAATAGGACCAACGAGCCCGTGGGGCTGATGGTCAAGCACGATTTGACTTCGCGCAGGCGCTTCGAGTCCACCTTCACACCGGGCGGCGCGGAGAACCCGACCTGTTTCATGCAGGGCTCGCGCGGGAGCCTTGGGCTTGTGATCGAAGATGACCTGTCGCGCCTGCGGCAGGAACCCGTCACAGGGCTGCGCACAAACCAGGTGAGCGTGCGCATGGGCAGCATGGCGCTGGATGCCGGAAGGAGCCTGGTGTTCGAGTGGTCCCTGTGGCCCATGGCGCGCGGCGCCGATTACCACGATTTCATCAACCAACTGCGGCGCGAATGGGACGCCAACTACACGATTGAGGGCCCCTTTGACTGGATCTTCATGACCAACCCGATCCTGGACAAGCCTGAGGAGCTGAAAGCCTACCTCCAACGCAAGCGGGTCAAAGTGATGGCGCTCAGTCCGTGGCTGGACTACGACCCGGGCAGCGAGGACCGGGTCTGGTCGCGCGAGGAGTTCCGGCGGTACGCGCTCAAGGCGGTGAAGGCGTTGAAGACCGCGGACCCGGACATCCTCTGCGTCGGCTGCATCGAGACCGACTGGGTGACCATCTACCCCGAACAGATCCCCGGCGGTGATAGGCTGCCCCGCGCGGACCAACGGGGCGGCGGCGGCCTGAACGCCGAGCAGACGAAGATCATCGACAACGCTAAGCTCCCGTGGGCCGACAGCGTGAAGCGCGACCGCAATGGTACGCTGCAACTGGAACTGTACATGCGCGGGGGCAAGCCCCAGACGGCGCTTTCCGTGTATCCCGCGGTGGGCAACTACCAGTACGAGTTCCTGATGGACCAGGTGAAGTTCCTGCTGGATGACCTCGGTCTCGACGGCTACTACATCGATGAGTTCAGCCAAGCCTGGACCGACGGTATCCGAAGCTATCAGGGCTGGGACGGCGTCAGCGCCGAGCTGGACCTGGTCACCGGGGCGATCAAGCGGAAGTTTGTGGACTGCGGCTATGCCGGGACGCAGGCTCGGGTGAACCTCGCGAGGTATGCACTGGACCGTGACAAGATCGTGATCGCGAACACATACGCCACCGCGGCGGCAGAGCGTGGCATTCCCGTGAACCGCTTCGCGGAAACATGGGGCAGCTTCGACCCGATGGCGACCCCGGACGGCGAGGAGCCGCCTCTGCTGGCGTCCCTGATGCGCAGCCATCTCGGGTCAATGATCGGGTTGGGGATACTGGGGCGCCCGGAGAAGCACGACACGGCGCGACGGCTGATGAAGGCGGTCGTCACTTATCTGCGCCACGGGATGGTGTACTACCACTACGTCCTGGAGGACATCCCGCTGACCGGTGAGGGAAGCGGTGAGTACGGGCCGGTGAACCACATGTTCCCGATCACACCGGTGGAACTAGGCAAGGGGTTCATCATTGGCAAGGAGCGCACGCTGACCTGCGTCTCCGGCAGGTACAGGTGGGCCGGGCGGGAGACGCCGAGCGTCCTCCTGTTTGACCTCGAAGGCCGGCAAGTCCCAAACGAGCCGGTCATGGAGCGCGAAGGGGACGGCTGGCGCATTGATCTGAAACTGCGGGACTGGGCGCAGATAGCGGTGATCGAGGGCGGCGGGTAACGGTCCTCAGGCCCGCAGGCGCAGCCATTTGATGTCGGTGTCGTCAGGCTCTGGGCCAGAGTAGTAGACCACCAGTGCGTCCCCCTCCGGCAGCTTCGCGGTGGCGGGCAGCCCCAGGGCAAATGCGGTCATCTCGTCCCATGCGTCCTGCATGGACTGCTTGCGCCGGTCGTCGCGCGGCTTGGCTTCGCAGAGCAGCAGTTCGGTGGTTTCCGGCCAGGTTTGTCCCCCGTCGGAACTCAGACGCGCTTTGATCGCCGGCGCTCCCGTGCGGTCGACGTAGACCATCAGGAGCCGGCCGTCATCCAGCAGTAGCGGCTGGGCAGGTTGCCCGGGGACTCCGGTGTCCCACATTTCCGACCAGGTTCGCCCCAGATCCAACGATTCCCGCGCGTGGATGTTCAGATAGGCGCAATCTGCCGTGTCGTAGGTCCAGAACAGGTCCAGCATCCGGCCTGAACCTAGCACTGCCGGGCGCTGGTCCCAGTAGAAGATGCGGTTCGCCGGGTCCTTGCTGGTGAGCACATGCTCGGGCCACGTGCAGCCTTGGTCCGGCGAGAACAGGAGCACTGACGCATGCCGCCAGGGCTCGGGGTCCAGGTAGGGCTTGTTCAGCTCGAACTGGCAGGCCCACGAGCCGTCCGGCAGGACAAGAACCGGCCCGGTGGGGGGTGTGGGGATGTGGAAGGGGTCGGTGTCGATGAGCTTGGGAGCAGTCCAGGTCTGCCCCGCATCCGCTGATTGGGCCATGAAGAGGCGGGATCCCAGCAGCCCCTGGGTCTCCTCGTTGAAGAAAGGCAGTTCGGGCTGGGAATGGTCCACCCAGTAGACCAGCGCCAGCACATCCTCGCCGCCCAGAGCCGTGCAGAATAGGGCGCGGAACAGGCCGGGCTTCCCGTCGATGTCAGGCGGTTCGAAAGGCGCCACCGGCCGGGACCACGTGCGGCCCTGGTCGTCGGACATGGACAACATCGCGCGCTGCCCCGTCATTTCCGCCTTCACCGGAGCAGCCCTGAAACCACAGAGCCAGCGCCCGGAAGGCAGCACGCAGATGCCTGGGAACGCCCGACTCTCCGGTCTGCCCCCTGGCTGTGTGCCCGCAACCGTTCCCCTGGCGATGATCTTCATGATGGCTCCTGATAGGTCTCGTGCCCTTTGCCCGACACCGGTTCATAGCTTCCCGCTTGTCCAGAGAATCCCGCGCGAGAGGATCTGCTGGAAGTTGGCGTCATTCCAAGCTCTCGCATCGTGGCCAAGTTGCAGGCAGAAGACCCGGGAAGCCCCGTACTGCCGGGTCCAGGCTAGGGAGTGCATGCTGGGCTGGTGCTCGGTGGTGAGAAGGACGCAGCTGTCTCCTCCGGGCTCAGCCATGGTGTAGGTCTCGTCGAGCAGGTCGAAGGGTGCCAGGCCCTCGGTGATGGGGTGCGCACCATCGGCCACATCCACCCGCAGTTGCTGGTCCATGAAGTACCTGAAGCCACGGTCACGCAGCCCGGTGATTTCACCCCAAGGCTCCCAGTCTGGCCAGGCGAGGATCGCGTGGTGTAGGATCACAATGCCCTGCCCGGCCTCGCCCATGCCCAGGAGGGCGTTCTCAACAGCACCTTCCGGCGGCGCCCCTGGGTGCATGTTGTAGAAGACCGCGGCGCCGTAGTCCGCCCGGCATTTGCCCCAGTCCAGGGCGAAGTTTTCCACGTCCTGGATATATGCGTCGATCCCCGGCAGCGCGCGGAACAGGTGGTGGAAGCAGGGAACGTCGAAAGGATGCACGCCGGTGATGACGGCTACCGGCAGGTCGCACGAACAGCAGCAGTTGCTCACAGTAGGCCTCCTGGGGCTGGGCTTGCGCGCGGTTGTGCACACTGGACAAGGTTCAACGCGACCGCAAGGGGAACCTGCATGGCCGAGCGACATGACCGAGCGTCTCGGGGTGATTGGATGGCGCGTGACAGGCGGGCGCGCAGGCCGGCCAACGGGTGCTTCGCCCTGGCTGGCCTTCTGCTGGTGCTCCCGGCTTTCGGCCAGGATGTCCTGATCGCCGACTTCGAAGACGAAGATTACGGAGACTGGGTGGCAACTGGCGAGGCCTTCGGTTCCGGGCCGGCGAAAGGCGCCTTGCCCGGCCAGATGCACGTCTCCGGTTACGAGGGCCGCTCGCTGGTGAACACGTTCTTCAGAGGCGACGGCACGGTGGGTACCCTCACCTCGCCCGCGCTCACGATCCAGCGCCCTTTCGTCTGCTTCCTGATCGGTGGCGGCAAGTACCCCGGCGAAACATGCGTGAACCTGCTGGTGGATGGCCGGGTCGCGCGCACTGCGACAGGCCCCAATGACAGACAGGGCGGCACCGAGCGTCTGCGCTGGGCCTGCTGGGACGTGCGGGAGTACATGGGGAAGCAAGCTGTGATCGAGATCGTGGACAGTGCGAGGGGCGGCTGGGGTCACATCAATGTGGACCAAATCATCCAGACGGAGGAAGCGATTGTGTCCGAGCAGACCCGCGAGATGACATTCGAGAGGCGTTACCTGAACCTCCCGGTGAGGAACGGCGCGCCGAAGCAGCGGGTGTCACTCACCATCGACGGCACCGTGGTCCGTGAGTTCGAGATCGAGCTTGCCGAGGGCGAACCGGACTTCTGGGTGTTCCTTGACCTCGCACCATTTCAGGGCAATACAGGGACGCTGAGACTGCTGGATAAGCCGCGCGACTCCGCGGGACTCGATGCAGTGACCCAGGATGACGAGATACGCGGCGCAGAGGACCTGTACCGGGAACGCTACCGGCCGCAGTTTCACTTCACCTCCCGGCGCGGCTGGAACAACGACCCCAATGGCCTGGTGTACTTCGATGGGGAATACCACCTTTTCTACCAGCACAACCCCTATGGTTGGGGTTGGGGCAATATGCACTGGGGCCACGCGGTGAGTCCGGACCTGGTGCACTGGCGCGAGGTGGGCATCGCCATATACCCGCACAACTATGGCGACTGGGTCTTCTCGGGGAGCGCGGCCATTGACTGG
>JAGPGE010000383.1 GCA_018056145.1 Armatimonadota bacterium | reverse complement strand
GCGATGAGTCCAGCAACTGCAGTACGGACGCCTGATGTTGGTCCTGCATGGTCAATGTCACCTGGGTTTCCATGACTGACATTTTCGCAGAACCATTAGCACTGACAGAATCGCAGAACTACGGCACCGTCGGCCCTTCACGGTTGACCCAAGCCTCTGTCCCCGGTTACACTCCACCGCCGTGCGTGAGATCCGCCGCTGTGCCGAGTTTCGGCTCGATCCGTAACATTCTCACAGAAAGTCGCCGATTGCGGGGAACCCCACTGCGCATGGTGGGCGTTACACGTATCGACTACTCGTCCGCCATTCGTCGCGGCGGCGAAGACGCGTCCGTCCAGAACCGATTGTCGGTGCCGGCCGCGTTCACGGGAGGTGCCCTGAGATAGCACTCGCCATTGAGACCCGGGATCTTACCAAGACCTACGGGGTCGACTCCGACGGGAACCCGGTAGGCCTTCTCGGTCTGACCCTGCAAGTGGAAGAGGGCCAGATCTTCGGCCTCGTCGGCCCGAACGGGTCGGGGAAGACCACCACGCTGAAGCTCCTGCTGGGGCTGATCAACCCGACCTCGGGCGATGCTCGGGTGCTCGGATACCCGATCGGCTCGCCGGATTACAAGGAGCGTGTGGGGTTCGTCCCCGAAGGCCCGTATTTCTACGACCACCTGAACGCGGTTGAACTGCTGGCCTTCTATGGCGGGCTGTTCGGGTTGGGCGGTCGTGAGCTTGAGATGCGCACCCAGGAGCTGCTGGAACTGGTTGGCATGTGGACCCGGCGCCACATCCGCGTGCGCAATTACTCCCGCGGCATGCTGCAGCGGGTCGGCGTCGCACAGGCGCTGCTCAATGACCCGGACCTCGTCTTCATGGACGAGCCTACTGCGGGTCTGGACCCCTCGGCCCAGATGCAGATCAGGGACATCATTGTGCAGATCCGCGAGCGCGGAAAGACTGTGTTCCTGTGCTCCCACCTGCTCAAGGAAATGGAGCCCGTCTGCGACAACATCGTCATCCTCAACCGCGGCAGACTCGTTGTGACCGGTTCGATGGATGAGGTGCTCGCAGGCACCGAGGGCTTCTACCGGCTGACTGCCGAGAAGGTCAGCCCCGAGGCGGAGGCGGAGATCGCGCGTGCCGCCAAGAGCTTCACCCACCATGGCGCCATGCTGGAAGCCCAGTTCGAGACCCAGACCGCGGCGGCCGAAGCGGCGGTCATGCTCGACAGGCACGGAGCCGTAGTCACGGGCATGCACCCCGACCGGCGCTCCCTCGAAGAAGTCTTTATCGACGCGGTCAAAGGAGTGGGCTCTACAGATGACTAGCCGCAACATCCTCGCGGATGTCTACTGGTTCATCATCATGGTCATCCTGGCCGGGCTGATCTGGTTCGCGTTCAGCAGTGACCGCATGCAGGCGGTGTACATCGCCTGGGGCATCATCGGCCTGGCGCTGTTGATCCCCCTTGCCCGCAACTTCCCGACCTACTTCTTCGGGCGGCTTATGCCCCCGATCTGGCGTGTCGCTCGGGCCACTTTCCACGAGGCCTGGCGTCGCCGCTTCCTCAACGGCATTCTGGTCTTCGCGCTGCTGATCATCCTCTCGTCGTGGGTCCTGGCGTACCTTCAGCCGGGCGCTGAGCTCAAGATGCTCATCGACATCGGCCTGGGCGCCACCCGGTTCTTCGGGCTGCTCATCGCCATCTTCCTGGGCACCCGCTTGATCGCCGACGAGATCGAGCGCCGCACCATCCATACCCTGCTCGCAAAGCCCGTGACGCGCGCCCAGTTCCTGTTCGGCAAGTTCCTCGGCGGCTACGCCACGGTCTTCGCCAACATGCTGGTCATGGCGATCACCTTCTACATTGTGTTCGCAATCAAGGCTCCGCAGTTCAAGAACATTGACCCGGAGTCCGGCGCGACCGCTTACCACATGGACTTCATGTACGCCAATATCGCGAAGGCACTGGGCCTGGCCTTCTGCGAGACGGCCGTCCTGGTCGCCCTCGCGGTCACCGCGTCCACCGTCTTCTCGTGGATCTTCGCGGCGATCTTCTCCTTCTTCATCTACTTCGTCGGGCAGATGAGCGATTTCTTCCGCCAGTTGTCCGACCCCGACCGCGGCGCAAGCGCGGTTGCCCAGGTCCTCCTGGGCACCATCTATCGCGTGCTGCCGCATTTCGAGATCTTCGATATCCGCGAGGCGATCCTGCGCGATCAGGTTGTGCCCTGGGAAGTGCTCACCAAGCATGGTCTCCAGGGGCTCATGTACGTGGTCGTGATCATGCTCATCGGGTATTTGTGTTTCAACGAACGCGAAGTATAAAGGCGCGGAGCACAGCGCTTCACTTGCCGTAACGCGGCCAACAACGCCGGAGAGCGATGCCATGAGACTCAAGCAAATGAAGGGATACCAGGTTGCCGGCTGGGTGCTGGTTCTGGGCCTGATGGTCCTGCTGCAGCCGATCAGCGATTCGGTCAACATGGATCGCCTGGTACTCGGCCTGCGCAGCCCCACCCCGGTAACCAAGCTCATCGAGTTCGACCCCACTGCAATCACCGGGGTCATCGCCGGGGCGATCCTGGGAGGTTTCCGGGACATCGCCGCCTCAATGCTCTGGTTCAAGACCCAGGAGTACTGGGACTCCGGACAAGGCGCGAGTCTGAAGTCTCTCAACCTGATGCGCACCGTGACTCTGCTCGACCCCCACTGGCTCGAGCCCTGGCGCATCACCGGTTGGCACCTGTGTTACAACCTGTACGTGGAGACCGAGGACCCCGCGCAACGCGCCGAGTTCCTGCGGCTGGGGATCAACGCCCTCAAGGAGGGCATTTCTTGGAACCCCGACCGCTACGACCTCTACATGGAGCTTGGCTGGACGTTCTTCGACAAGGTCAAGGACTTCCCGGAAGCCGCCAAATGGCTCGGGGCCGCGATCCAGTTCGAGCACCCCGAGTACATCGAACGCCTCATCGCCCACGGCTGGGAGCGCCTGCCTGACATGCCCAAGGCCCTGGACTGGTACGACTACTGCATCAAGCGCGACCCGTCTGATGGCACCGCGCATGGTGCGACCCTCACCATCCGCGAGCGTTACATGTGGGCTTGGCGGTTCATGGAGGAGAAGAAGTACGACGCGGCGATTGACGAGATCAACGAAGCACTCGCGATGGCGCCCAACAGTTCCCTGGCGCTGCACATGAAGGGCCATATCTACGAGGCCGCCGGAAAGTACGAGCAGGCGCTGGATGTGTGGGATCTTGCTGCGAAGAACGCTGCGCTGGACTTCCACGCGCGCACCAAGGTCGCCCAGATCAGCCGCATCCTCGGCCGCGAAGTGCCGGAGTATGCCAGCGACATCTACATCGAGCGCGAGAAGGCCAAGGAACGCAAGGCCGCCGGAGCCACGGGGCCGGCCGTTCCAGCCAAGCAGGACTTCTAGACCCGGCCGAAGGTGACATGGTGCCGGTCGCCGAACAGGCAATCCAAGGGGTGCTGCGAATGCGGCGCCCCTTCCCGTGACCGCATACCACCAATCCGCGCCACCCGGTGATCCACAATGCATGTCCGTAACGTCACCCTCGAGATGAGCCTCAAACCCTTCAGGGACACCAGCGAGGCTACGGCCCGTATTGTCTGCCGTGACCTGTTCCGGCAGTGGTGGCCGCTCATCAAGCACGCAGACCAGGTCTCGGTGCTCCTGTGGTGCGCTGACGGTTCCGAGATACTGGAGTACAGGGGTGACCTGGCGGAGCCTTTCGAATGGGCGCGGTACATCGGCGGCGCGAACCCCAGGGCCCACGTGCCCAATGACCCCGAGGGCATCGCGCTTCACAGCCGCCCGTACCTGTACATGGAGGATCCGCCGGAGTTCACCTACGGCTGGCTCAAGCGCCTGCTGGCGATCATCAAGGAAGAGGGGCGCATGGTCACCGGTCGCCCGGTGCGTGTGGGCGAGACCTTCGACCCCGGCCCGGAGTTCGCCAAGTCCGCGTTCAAGTATGAGCGGCACCCCGAGATCTGCCTGGGTGAGACGATGGGTGCGAAGAGCTTCGTCTGCTCCTACGCCACCCTCCATGCTGACGCGCAGAGCTACGCCGGGTTCCCCGAAGGCATCCCTGAAGACACGCCCTTCGGCGTATTCTTGGGACGCCAGGCAAGACGGTTCTGCGAGGACCTCGGCTTCGACTACCTGTGGCTCTCCAATGGGTTCGGCTTCGGTCTGGAGCCCTGGGCGCTTCGTGGCGCGGTGTTCGACGGCCAGTCCTTCAACACATCCAGGGTCGATGAGGTGAAGCGGATCAGCCTGGATTTCTGGAACTTGTTCCGCCAGGAGTGCCCGGAGCTGCCCCTGGAGACCCGCGGCACCAACCTCTCCACGGGCATCGACCTGGCCTCCGATGCGGTGCCCCTGCGGGACATCTACGAAGGCGGGTACGGGATGGAGCCGCCGCCGAACTCGCCCTGGGCCGCGCTCAACCATGACTTCGGGCTGGAACTGGTGGGCTGGATGTCGCACATCGCCGAGATACCCGGCGAGACCTTCCCCTTCCGCTACTACACCCACGATCCGTGGTGGCTCAACAGCCCGTGGCTCGACCGGTATGGCCGCGAGCCGCAGGACATCTACATGCCCCTGTCCGTGGCGCGCATCGACGCGGAGGGCAATGTCTGCAATCCCACATCCATCCTGCTGCTTACCGCCGATGATTCCTACGGGAACCTGCCCGACCAGGTGCCCAATGAGGTCATCCCGCACGTTCTATCGGGGGTGCGGGAAGCGCCAGACGCACCCGGTCCGCTGGTCTGGGTCTACCCCTTCGACGAGGTCCACGACCGCACGTTCGGCGACAATCCGCGGGTGAACGAGGTCTTCTTCGGCGACTGGTTCATGCGCGGCGCTGTGAACAATGGCCTGCCGCTGAACACGGTCATCAGCACCCGCGCCTTGCCTGGCGTACTGGAGACAAGACCCGCGCTGCTGGGCGAGAGCATCCTGGTCAGCCCGGTGCCCGACGCCGGCAGTGCGTGGGAGGCCGCGCTTGTCACCCACCTCGCCAACGGTGGCCGCGCGCTCCTGTATGGCCCGGCGACCCATGCCAGCAACGATCTACTCAACTTGCTGGGCATCGACCTCGCCCAACCACTCAGCGGCGAATTCGAACTGGGCGAAACGCTGAGCGCCGATGTGCTTGCCGATCAGTACCCCACCCGCTTCACGCATCCCGAGCTTCTCTCGGCAGGCGGGATCCGCGAAGTCCCGCGTGAGGGCTCCGGAGCGGCCCATATGCTTCTGCGACAGGGCGGCGAGACGCGCGTTGCCGCCGCGCAGACCCCCGGTCCGGGAGGCACAGTGCGCCTTGTCTGGCTCCGGGGCACCGTATCCTGCGATCCGGCGAAAATGCGCGGCCATCTCCTGGTGCCCTTCGACCCCACGGAGCACTTCCCGGCGGAGGCCCTGGCCCGGTTCGCCCTGCGCTCCCTGGGGTACGAGTTCATCCAGGACAAGCGCTCGCCGCGACAGGCCTCGCCAATGCTCACCATCGCCAGGCACGCCAACGCGTTCTTCCTCTCGGGATACTGCCCCGACAGCACGGTCCGGCAGGCGTTCCAGTTTCCCGCCGGCGCGCCCCTGCTCCTCGGGATGCAGACCTGGCTTGAGGACGGGCGCTCCACGTACACCATGCCCCCAAGCTGGCGCCGGGAATGCCGAGTGTTCGTGGACCAGGAGGCCGGGCTTGTCTCCTGCCGCGAGGAGCATTCCGGCGCCATTGGCATCAAGCGCCGCATGCGACTGTCGGGCTTGGAGAACGCGACCGTGCGTTTCTTCCCAGAACCCGGCACGGAGGCGACGGTCACCTTCCTGCGGAACCCACAGTATCCCTACGTTCTCGGCGACTATGTCGAGCCGGAACTGGTGCATGACTGGCGTGGACGGTTCGTGGAAGCGCACAACATCACGGGCGAACTGCTCATCTCCTGGTAGCGGAGGCCAAGAGAATGCTGATCCAGCGCCGCAAGCCCCTGACCGCGCGGGT
>JAGPGE010000382.1 GCA_018056145.1 Armatimonadota bacterium | reverse complement strand
TTGCCTCAGGGAAGTAGACCACAAGCCCGGCGCCCTTTTCCAGGTCGAACTCCGCGCCCCAGCGGATCGACTGGCTGACGAAGTTTACGGCGGAACTGCTGAAGGCGCCCTCCATCAGTTGTCCTTGGAGCGGCTGGGCAACCCACTGGTCCATGTCCGGCGTCACCGAGTATGCGAAGGCGTAGAAGGGATTCGCCGAGACCTCCTGCAAGACCCGGAAGTAATGGCGCTGAACCATGGTGTCCTTCTCGAAGGTGGTCGTGGCGACGTGGGCCACCTTGTCGATGATCGAAGCCTTCCGGACGGTGACAGATTCGCCGGCGATGGTCTCCGGCAGGTCCCCCTCCAGCGTCCGTCCGTCCACGGAGACCGCCAGCAAGAGCGGGGTCTCGCCGCCTTTCATGGTGGACCCGAACCATTCGCCACCGGGCGCCTGGTAGACCGCGCCCTGGCTGCCCGCCGGCACGAGGAGCCTGTTGCCGTCGAAGTCCAGGGAGGTGATGGTCCAGCCGGCCTTCGCGCTCATGGTGACGGCAAGGCCTTGGGTGTTCACGGAGAACTGCCCCTCCGGCGCTTGCGCGAAAGCGACTGAGGCGAGGAAAAGGAGCGGAAGTGCAAGTCGCATCGGCGTCACCTCGATGTCAGTCTGTGCTAGCAGCTACTCCCACCCGCTGAAGGCCACCTTGATGGCCTCGCGGTTCTCAAGAAGCGCCAGGCCTTCGTCGTAGCGGGTGTACGGAAGCACGTGGGTCAGGATCGCCCGGGTGTCCAGCTCGCCGCTCGCCAGCATTGCCGCCGCGCGTCGAAGGCAGTTGACCTGCACGTCGCCTCGCCAGTGGTACGGCAGGATCGGCATGGACCGCAGCCACTCGCGCTTGCCCCATTCCACCGAGCCGTGGGGCACCGAGAACACATGGAACGCCTCGCGGGCGATTTCCATGGCGTTTCGCATGCCCACCGGGTGGCCCGAGCAGTCATAGCCAAGCTGGCAGCCTTCGGCGATGACGCGGTTCAGGGCGTCACTGTCCGTAGGGTCCACCACTTCGTCGGCGAAAGGCCGAGTTGCCTCCAAACGCATGGGGATGGTGTCCAGGCCGATGACTTTCGACGCCCCGCGAGCCTTCGCGACCTGCACGTGCAGGATTCCCGCCGGTCCGAGGCCCACGATGGCCACCGACTTGCCCGCAATGTCTCCAGCCATGTCCAGCGACCGCACGGCGCACTGGGCCATCTCGAGCGGCGCGCAGAGGACCAGGTCAAGGGACGGGTCGAGCTTCGCCACCTGCGCTGCCGGGCGGGTGATATGGGTGGCGTGGGCATCGTTCTCGGGGCCGCGCAGGCTGGGATGCACGGCGACGTGGTCACCCAACTGCAGGTCGGTCACCTTCGCCCCGATCGCCACAACCACGCCAGCCGCTTCATGGCCGGGACTGCCGGGGTTCTGGGGGTAGATGGGGTGATTGGGGCGGTCGAAGATGTCGCGCCCGCGCCAGGTATTGAGCTCCCAGTTGGTGCAGGTGGCGCAGGCCTTGACCTCGATGAGCACTTCGTCATCGGCAGGTTCGAGCATGGGAAGCTCCACGATCTCGAACTTCCCGGGGGCGGTAACCTGAATGGCTTTCATAGTGGCGGGCATATTGTTCCGGAACTCCTCGTGTGAATGGCGAAGATGGGCGAACAGCACGGATAAAGGGCTGGCTCGTCCCATTCGTTGTCGTCCGGAGGGGCCGCATGGGTACTCGGCCCCCAGGGACGATGGGGACCCATCCGGCCCGGCCGCTGCCTTTCCGAACACCCACGGACACACGACGCACGGCCGGGCCGGATAGGTCCGGCGCTACGTTCCGGAGCGCTTCGCCTATGCGGCCCCTAAGGACGGCAAAGGCAGACGGCTGGCGGGGCACGGGTGCCCCACAGACGGTGGACGGACACCCACTGAGTCAGGCGCGGGATGTGCGCGTCGTCGAGCGCACAGGGCCCCGCGCAGGCGATTTCCACGGCCGGCCAGGCGCAGGTCTCCGCCCCACAGACGGCTGAGGCGGGACTACCCCTGCCAGTTGAGCAGCACGCCGACGAAGTCGTCGCTCTTGTCCCAGATCATCCGATAGGCTTCGTCCGCGCGACTGCCGGGGAACTCGTGGGTGATCAGTTCCTTGACCTTGAGCTTCCCCTGACGCACCCAGTCTAGGGTGGCCTCCATGCGGGGCCGGGTCCAGCCTGCCATGCCCCAGCAGGTGATCTCCTTGTCATGCAGCCACTGGATGTTCATCAGGTGCTCGCCCTCGGGGTGGTACCCGTTGAAGACGAGATGCCCGTCATGGCGCAGGAGCTTGAAGGCAAGCTCGACATTGCCCAGGAGGCCCACGGCCTCGTCCACTATGTCCACTCCGCCGGGGAAGCGGTCGCGCACCAGGGCCTCAATGTCCATCTCGCGGGTGTTCACGGCCTCATCCGCGGAATGCTCAGCGGCCAAGGCGAGACGCTTCGCACGGTGCCCGCAGAGGATCACATACGCGCCCCTTGCGCGGAAGGTCTGGGCGGCCCACTGGCCCACCAGACCGTCACCGATGACCACTGCCGTGGAACCTTCACACACCGGCGGCCGTGTCCCTCCATTGTAGCCCACCTGGGTGAGCACGAGGCCGGCCACATCCACCGGGTCCACGTCGCCGGGCAGCGGGTAACACTGCTCGGCATGAGTGACGGCAAGCTCCGCGTGGCTTCCCCAGGAGGTCTCGTACGGCTCTTCGAACCGGGAGACCGTTGCGGCAACGCGTTGCCCGGCCTGGAGGTTGGTGACATCGGCGCCAACCTGCTCGATGACCCCCATGCGCTGGTATCCGGGCACCCAGGGGAAATGCATCCGTGCGGGCTGCCCGGGGCTGTGGAAGCGTCCGGCCCAGACCCAACTCTCCGTGCCATTGCTGATGATGGAGTACTCGGACCGGATCAGCACTTCGTTGGGGCCGGGATCGGGGACGGGGACTTGGCGCACCTCGACCTCGCCGGGTGCTGTGAAGACGGCGGCTTTGCTGGTGGTTGGCATGAAGGGACCTCCTGCGCGGCGCGCAAAGGAAACGAACCGACCTGCCTTGCTCTGGCAGGTCGGTTCGTGATGCGCTGGGTGTCTACCTGCACGGCAGGCCTCAGATATTGTGCCTCAGCCAGACCAGGCACTTCTCGTAACCCA
The DNA here is from genome assembly GCA_018056145.1 of Armatimonadota bacterium. Taxonomy (GTDB): domain Bacteria; phylum Armatimonadota; class Zipacnadia; order Zipacnadales; family JABUFB01; genus JABUFB01. The sequence continues at coordinate 2,858 of JAGPGE010000382.1, read as the reverse complement.
CGCCGTCCCCTTCCTTGCCTTCGTACTCGGCGGTCCAGGCGTAGTCGTAGCCGGCCTCCTTCAGGACTTCCACTGCCAGCTTGAGGTTGATCTCGCCATTGCCCAGGTCCTTGCCCTTGTACTCGGCGCGGGAGCCAAAGCCGTCCTTCATGTGGGTGTGCATGACCCACGGGGCGACCTCCCGGTAGAACTGGTCGCACTCTTCCAGGGAATTGCCGAACCAGCGGACGTTCATGGTGTCCAGGTTGCTGCCGACGAACTCGGGCTCATCCACTTCGCGCAGCAGGCCAAGCATGGTGGGAATGTGGTTGGTCACATACCCGTGGTTGTCGATGGCGAACTTCATGCCCATTTCCTTGACGAAGGGCAGGCAGGCGCGGATGGAGGTGGCCATTGCCTCGACCCACTTGTCCTCGGGAACTGCGTCTTTAGGCTGTCCGCCCTCGGTGCGAATCACCTTGCAGCCCATGAACTGGGCGATGTCGCAGATGGTCTTCATGCGGGCGGCCTGCTTGTCGATGTTCTCGGCATCGAGGTATACGAAATCGTTGCCCGAGGCGATGGCGCTGACGACGAGACCGTACTTCTCCACAAGGCGCTTGCCCTCTTCGGCAGATTCCTTCCAGCAGACCGACTCATCCGGCCACAGGTCGCGGATCTGCAGCTCGGTGCTCTCGAACCCGGCGCCGGATGCCCACGCGAGGAACTCCTCGAGAGTGGCTCCCGGAGCGTTGTAGTGAATGACTCCCAGCATGCCCATGATTGTTGTCTCTCCTTGCATCGTTCGCATTACGCCGCGGGGTATTGCGCCGCCGAGGCCGCAAGGACCTCCCCACTTCTGCAAGATCGGGAACATGTAGAAATGCTAAACGTTAGCAAGAGAATGGATATAGCGCGAAAAGGTCCTGTCGAAGTATAATCAGCGCTCTACCCCGCGATAGCGGGGACACGTTTCGGCGTACAATCTAGCAGGAGGTCCAAGCAATGCGTCGCGGCTTTACCCTCATTGAACTGCTGGTGGTCATCGCAATCATCGCGATCCTCGCAGCGATCCTGTTCCCGGTCTTCGCCCGGGCGCGGGAGAAGGCCCGTCAGGCAAGCTGTTCGTCGAACCTGAAGCAGATGGGCCTGGCCATGATGATGTACTGTCAGGACTATGACGAGAAGTACCCCAGCGTCTACGACGATGGCAATGGCTATCCCGCGGGCCGCATCATCTGGGCTGACAAGATCCTGCCCTACACGAAGAACCGCCAGATTTTCGCCTGCCCGTCCATGGATATCAACATTGAGGCCCAGCTCGCGGGCCTGTGGCCGGGGAGCCTTCAGGCAACCCGCTACCAGATGCCGATGACCCACGTGTTCCCGGAAGGCTGGACCAGTCCCGCGTCCATGGGCTCTTTCAGAGCTCCGGCCGAGACGGTGATGATCCTCGAATCCAGCAACGCCTGGTACCAACACTACTGCAACATCCACGTGACCGCGCCCATGGGCGTGCTCAACTCCAATGGGACCGATTACATCAACGGGGGCCTCAACGAGCGCACCTGGCCGTGGCACAATGACGGCCTGAATGTGGCCTTCAACGACGGACACGTCAAGTTCATGAAGATCAGCGCGCTGGCTGATCCGACCCAAGTCAATCTCTGGCACCGGCAGTAATCGCGCGCACACCATTGCAGTGCAAAACGGGGAGCCCGCGCAGTGAGGGCTCCCCGTTGTCGTCTGCGCGTTCTGTCCACGGCGTCAGGCGCGGAACATCACCAGCAGCATCTTGAAGGGCTCCACGGCTTCGACGCTATGGGGCACGTTAGCGGGCATGACGATCATCTCACCAGCGGCTACGGTGAAGGGTTCCGCGCCAACCACGATCCTTGCTTCTCCATCCAGCACGTAGACATGGGCGTCATACGGCGCGGAATGTGTGCTTAGGCGCTGGCCGGCATCGAAGGCAAAGACCGTGAGTGTGCCGACGTCCGTATCGGCGACGGTGCTGCTGACGATGGAGTCCTTCGCATACTGGACCCGGTCAGCCACGTTGAACAGACACGCCTCGTGGGTCTTATCTCCCGCGCAGCACCCGCAGCCGCCCTCCTGCATTTCCTCGCAGTCCTTGTGTGGGCAATCGCTACTCATTGTGACCCCTCCTGTCGCCCTCTTGAGGCGGAATGTGATCAGGTCAGACCGTCTGCCGTCCGCGCACCGCGCCGTCCACTCCGAGCGTCACCACTTCAACCGGGATCTGCTTCCCTGCAAGCGCCAGGGCCGATCGGACCACGTTAACCAGGCCGCCGCAGCAGGGCACCTCCATCCGGGCGAGTGTGATCGACTGGATGTCATTGTGCTGGAAGATCGCCGCGAGCTTCTGCACGTACGGGCCCGTCTCATCCAGCTTCGGGCAGGCCTGCAGGACCACGCGCCCGGGCACCAGATCATTGTGGAAGCCCCCGTAGGCGAAGGGAACGCAGTCGGCGCTGATGAGCAGGTCGGCTTCCCGCAGATACGGCGCATTGGGCGGGACCAGGGCAAGCTGCGTCGGCCAGTTGGTGAGGGCGGAGGGCGCGCTTCCCGCAGTCCGCGCCACCGGATCTCGCTCCAGCTTCCGGGCCTGGGCGGAAGGGCATCCGCACGGGAGCTTGTCCTTGCCGCCGATGGCGTCGAGCATCGCCCGGACCGACGGGCACGCGGCGGGAGCGGACTTGTCGCGCCGCGCCAGATGCTCCTGCACGGCATCCTCGTCATACGGCGCGGCCTCGCGCACTTCGAAACTGATGGCGCCCTGGGGGCATTCGCCGAGACAGTCGCCCAGACCGTCGCAGTAGTCGTCCCGCACCAGTTTCGCCTTGCCGTTCACAAGC
>JAGPGE010000381.1 GCA_018056145.1 Armatimonadota bacterium | reverse complement strand
CTCGCCACCGGCCCGGACAGCAGGTCCGCGTTGCAGCAGGCGGCAAGCGAGAAGCCATGGTCCGAGGCGATGTGAGCCATCGCGAGTGCGAGATCCAGGCGCTCTTCCGCGCACGGTTCGCGGTACTCCACACCCGCCGCGCGGAATGCGTGCTGCTGTCGTCGGTACGGCGACATGAAGCTGAAGACGCAGGCCTGCGTGGCGCCCTCAAGCTGCCGGGCGAGACGGCCGAAGCGCGCGAGGGTCTCGGCAGCCCCAATTTCCGGCGTGAGGACGATGGGGTCGAACCGCCAGACCAGCGCGTCAGGTCCGAAGCGGCTTGACAGCTCGCGGGCCTGCCCCACAGCTTCCCAAGCAGCCTGCACGCGCGGCTCGAATTGCGCCGGGTAGTCGTTGATGGTTATCTGCACATAGAAGGGGTACAGCGCCCAGATCCCGTCAAGATGGGGCATCAGGGGCCCGATATTGCGCGTCCACAGGACCAATCCGCCCACGTCCTCGGGGCGCAGGCTCACGGTCATCCACTGGCGCGTGAAGGGATGCCGGTAACGGCAGAACCCGGCGGCGATCCGCCGCGTGAGCCACTCTGAGTACAGAGCGGGAATGTCCGTGCGCCTGCTGGCTGAGATGATCTGGCCGGACATGCGGGGCCTCCGTGGGTCGCGGTCAAATGCAGTCTACACCAGTGGACGCCTGAATGCTACGGCGGCAGGTCTCGGGGCGTGGACGACGAACCTGCCTGTGTTGCGCCATGCCACCTTGAGATGAAGAGGCCCACGACCATGCAGAATATCGTCCAGCCCGCTCGACAGATCCCGGTTGTCGCCGACGTCGATGTGTGTGTGATCGGTGGAGGTCCGGCGGGCCTGCCGGCGGCCATCGCTGCCGCGAGGCAGGGCGCCAGCGTGGTTCTGGTTGAGATGCACGGGTTCTTCGGCGGAATGGCCACCGCGGGGTTCGTGGGCCCGATTCTCGGCCATACCGCAAGCCGCTCGAAGATACCGGTGATCGGCGGCATCCCGCGCGAGATGTGCGAGCGCATGGCCGCCATCGGGCAGTCCGTCCCGTGGGAACAGACCCTCGCCATGTGGGGCGTGCCTTTCAATGCCGAAGGCTACAAGATCATCGCGGACCGGATGGTGCAGGAAGCCGGGGTTCAGACGCTGCTGCACGCCTTCTTCGCCGACAGCGTGGTGGACGACAACCGGATGACCCACGCGATCATCGAGAGCAAGTCCGGCAGGCAGGCCATCAAGGCCCGGGTGTTCGTGGACGCCACCGGAGATGCGGATGTTGCTTACCGTGCCGGCGCGGCATGCACCAAGGGAAGGCCCGCTGACGGCAGGCCGATGTCGATGGGAAGCATGTTCCACATTGGCGGAACGGGGACGCTCACGGATGAGACCCGCAAGGCTCTGGTGGAGAAGATGCGGCAAGCCGTGGCAGCGGGCGAACTGAACCTGTACGGCTGCGGCCTGGGCGGGCATGGTTCCACGCTCAACGATGGGCAGGCTTCTTTGAACATTACCCGCTTCGGTGGCGACTGCACTGAAGTTGGGGACCTCACAGCCGGGGAGTTCGCAACTCGCGCGATGGCCTGGAAGGTCGCAGAGCTGTGGCATTCGGTACCGGGCGGCGAGGGTCTTTACATCCAAGCCACACCGGCCCACGTGGGCACGCGTGAATCCCGGCAGCTGGTGGGCGAGTACAGGATCACGGGGCAGGACGTGGTGGATGCGCGCAAGTATGATGATGCCATCGCGCGCTGCGGGTACTGGATCGACATCCACTGCCCGCTGGGACTGGTGGAGCGGGGCACCGTGCACCTGTGCTCGGTCAAGTGCAGCCGCAAGGAATGCCACATGCTCACCGAGTACGCCGACCAGCTCCCAGATGAACTGTACCCGCCGGACGATGAGTGGTTCGACATCCCATACCGCACGCTGGTGCCGAAGGATCTCGACGGACTGCTGGTGGCTGGTCGCTGCATCTCGGCGGACCACCAGGCGATGTCCGCCATGCGCGTAATGGCGCCCTGCATGGCCACCGGGCAGGCAGCGGGCACGGCGGCGGCGATGGCGGCAATGGCGCGGATCCGGCCACGGAGCGTTGACGTCGCCGCCCTTCGTGAGACGCTTGCAGCAACAGGGGCGCTGGTCTGATACGGCGCAACAGAAGATCGAACAGGAGCGATGCATGGCCGACGACAGCAGGCAGACCGGGCTGGTGATCGTGCACACCGGGGACGGCAAGGGCAAGACCACCGCTGCTCTCGGGCTGGCCCTGCGCGCTATCGGGCACGGAATGCGGGTGCGAATGGTCCAGTTCGTGAAGGCGCAGGACACCGGGGAGCACAGGGCTGCCCCACGGCTGGCGCCGGAGTTCCAGATCGATGCATTGGGCACTGGTTTCGTGATCGGCGAATGGCAGCCCGAGGACATTGCCGCTGCCCGGGAAGCGTGGAATGTCGCCCGCGAGGCCATCGGATCGGGCCAATGGGACCTGGTGATCCTCGACGAGATCACCTATGTCCTCAACGCCGGCGCCGTGACGCAGGACGAGCTCGGGGCGGCGCTCTCGGAGCGGCCCGGGCATGTCACGGTGGTCATCACCGGGCGCGATGCCCCGGCGGCCCTGATGTTGGAGGCCGATCTGGTTACCGAGATGGTAAGTGTGAAGCACCCCTTCAGCAGGGGCATCAAGGCACAGCGGGGGATCGAGTATTGAGGCTGTTCCCGAACTGGCATCCGGTTGCCCCGCATCTGGCGCTGCGTGAGTACGTACGCCAGTTGGAGCCGGAGTTCTCTCTCCTGTTCCGCGGGCATGAGAACCCTGCGCAATGGGCAGAGGGCCTGCGGGCGAAGCTGCGCGAACTGGCCGGCTGGCCTGACGCTCGCTGCGACTTGCAGGTGCGCGAACTCGACGTCACGCGGTGTGAGGGGTACGCGCGGTCGCGGCTGGTCTACACGGTGGAGCCGGGCGTCGACGCTGTCGCGTGGCTCTGCGTGCCCCACGGGCTGCAGGAGCCGGTTCCGGCCGTGATCTGCGCCCACCACCGAGGGCCGGGACGGGACGAAATCATGGGCCTGACCGGGTTCCCCGATCCGCGCCGCGGCTACGGGCTGGCGAACACCCTTGCGCAGGCGGGGTATGTGGTCCTGGCACCCGATGCCCGATGTTTCGGTGAGCGCCTGGGTGACGAGCCGGGGTTCGCGGTGGCTGGAGCGGTTCTCGGCACCCCGCTTGCAGGCCGGCAGGCATGGGACCTAAGTCGCGCGGTGGATGTCCTCCTGGAACGCGCGGACGTGCGGGCAAGGCGGATCGGTCTGGTTGGCTTCGGGATGGGGGCGCAGCACGGCCTGCTCACGGCGGCCCTGGATGACAGGCTCTACTGTACCGCGCTCTGCGGCGGCCTGACTACCCTGCGCGAGTTGCTGGTGGCGGGCAATTGCGCAGACGGCCTCCTCTCGGCGGGTGACCTGCTCCCCGGCCTCTTACAATGGGCCGACCTGGACGATGTTGCGTGCCTCGCGGCTCCCCGGGCGCTGATGTCACTGCAGCCTTTGCCTGACGCCGGGGTTCCGGAAGCCGGAGCGCGGGAATTCGCCGAGCGGGTGACCGCGGGGTTCGAGGTTCTCGGCGAGCAGGTGAAGCTCGAGGCGCTGGTAGAGCCCGCCGGTTCGCTTGACTGCACGGCGACGGTCGCTCGATTCCTCGACGATTGGCTGAAGCTCCCGGAACCTGAAGGGCAGTAGCAACTGTCTAACAAACCGGCCTGAGTGGGAGGTAGTGTTCCTGCCCAGGCATATTCCGGTCGTGCGAAAGGATGTCCCCTGTGCGTCTCCACCGAACTGCCCTGATCCTCGCCCTTTCATCCGTGGCGCTGTGCGCCTGTCTGAGCCTGAGCGGCTGCGCGGGAGGCCTTGCGGGCCTGCTGCTCCTGGACAAGTGGGAGGACTGGTTTGGCAAAGGCACAGAGGACCCACTGGACTACCGCGTGTTCGTGGATGGGTATGACATCGTCTCTTCGGCAACCGCCAGCGGGATCCTGGACCTGCGCGGCCTGGAGCCCCGAGACTATCTGCTCACCGTCTCGCGGCCACCGGAGCACCGCCGGGGACTCCAGGCAGTGGTTGCGGTGGAATCCAACGGCCGGGTGGACCTGCGCAACCAGAACTTGTTCGAGGGCGGGACCATCAGCGGCAAGGTGCGGCGCGATACCCCCACAGGGGCCCTCCTGCCCGATGTCCGAGTGATCGCGATCAAGGACGGCGCTGCGCTGCTGGCAGGCGGCAAAGCCCCCATCTCGATCCCGCCTCAGACCAGCGCCATCAACAACATCAGGTACATGCTCGGCTACACCGACGACAGCGGGGCGTACAGGCTGGGGCCGGCGGAGTTCGGCAACTGGCTTGTGGTGGCCACGCAGGCGGGGTTCACGGCGGATGTGGCCTACACCTCTGTTCGTGCTGGCGCAAACGGAATCGCGAACCTGGTGCTGGAAGCGGACGGGACGGTGCAGACCGGAGTAGTGACGGGTTCAGTAGCCTCCGGAGCGACGCCGCTGGACAGCCCACTGATCACCGCGTTCCTCGACGCGCCCTACGTGCCGCAGATCCCGGCCGCTGTGCGCAATGAGGTGCGCAACCAGTCCGGTGCGAACCTTCCTGCGGGCGACTGGTTCGAGTTCGCGACGCTGACGACGATTGCCCCGGGAACGCGGAGCTACGCGCTCACACTCCCCGTCGGGACGCACAGCATCGAGGCGTTCGCCTTCCGGTATATCGCCGACAGTGCGGACGCGGTGGTGACTTCGGGCGGCGCAGCCGCGCTGGACTTTGCGTTGCGGCACCGGTAAAGGCGGGCACGATCCACAGCGGCGACGGGACAGTGAGGAAGGGGCACAGACCGCAGACTGCCGCCCGAAAAGTACCCCACAGAATCAGAGAGGGCCGTTCCCGGTACCGGGAGCGGCCCTCTTTCTTATGCATCTGACTGCAGCCCGCGGGCTATCCGCGCCGCGACCTCATCTTGAAGGACTCCCAGCCCTCCAGGCCCCAGCGCCACCATTCCGGCGGGGCCTGGAGATCCTTCAGGACCGAGAGCTGCTCGTCGCCGGCCGGGTCATCCATGCTTGCCGCGAGGACGATCCCCAGCATGTAGCGGGCGTGGTCCGCGGACCGCCCCGCCGGCCGCTTCTTCACATACTCACGCAGTTCCGCAAGCTGGTCCACGCTACCCGGCAAGGCCAAGTCCTCGTTCTCGCGAAGCGCGCGCTGGATGTCGATGTCGACGATATTCGCGGCGCGCAGGGCTCGGATCTCGAGCTTGGCGGCCTTGGTCGCGGCGGCGAGCACTGTGTCGGCGTAGCCCCCGGAACCCACTGTCTCGCGGCGGCGCCACAGGGACATGATCTCGCGCCATGACGTGTTCACTCCGCGCGCGCTGGTGCGGTCGCGAAGCTCCATCTCCACCAGGAACAGCCGGGACCAGGCGACGCGGGCCATGACCCCCTGCGCTCCGCTCTCGATGGCCTGGATCATGCTGCGGCGCACCGTCTGCAGTTGTTCGACGGATAGCTGCTTCGGATCCTGCTGGAAGTACGTGGGCACACCGCGGCCGAACTCGCTGCCCGTCCCCAGGGGGGTGGTGCTGGCGAGAGCGACGCCGCCCGCGAGAGCGTCCTGGGTGATGCGGTTGGTGCTCAGATACTGGGGCTCGTAGATGACCGGCAGGGAGCCCTCGCGGTGCAGGATCGACAGGGTCGCGAGCCACACCTCGGGCGACGGCGAGCTCATCCAGGCGCCAAGCGCCAGTTCCGCGTCCGGGTCCTCTTTCAGGTAGTTGACCAGGTTCGGCATGAGGTCGCCGCCGCTGTACTGCGGGCCCTTCGCCTGCTGGCGAGCGATCTCGTTGACGACCTCCTTGATCCGCTCAGCGTTGGGCTTCCAACCGTCCGCCATGATCTTCTCGGCCCGGGCCAGCATGTACTCGGACATCGCGGGCGCCGGGAGCGCTGTGTAGACCACCGCGAGATCCAGCACGTACTGCACCTGC
>JAGPGE010000380.1 GCA_018056145.1 Armatimonadota bacterium | reverse complement strand
TCCACGTCTGGATCCCACAGCTGGCGGGCCATCTGCCAGTTCGTGAGGGCCTTGTTCCCCCAGTTCCGGGTCGTGCAATGCATGTAGTGGAAGTGCCGGGCGCCCCGGGAGTAGAAGTACCGGATGTCGGACATCATGGTGCGCGCGAAGCAGATGGGCAGGCACTTGTACCCGGAGACATTGTAGTACTCGCCGATGCAGACCTGTCCCTGGTAGTGGCGGTCGGGCTTCACCGCCCAGCCCTGCAGATGCCGGTTGTACGAGGCATTCCGCCCGCAGGCAGGATCGGTGAACTCGTGCACGTAGCAGCGGGCGATTGGGAAGTACGTGGCAATGCAGGTCTCGTAGTCGAAATCCGCCGGCAGGGGTCTGGTGGGCGGCTGCAGGACATCCGCGTAGGCCAGGAAAAGAAGGCGCACGGTGCGGTTGATGCGACGCTCGGCCTGGGCGCGCTTGATGGCCCGGTCGTATTCGTGCACGAAGAGGATGTTGCGGTCGGTGGGGGTGCCCAGGGCCTTGCACCCGTCGCACTGGCACCAGCGGCCGCCGTCCAACATCCACGCGTTCATGATCCCGGCGTCCTTGTAACGGCCTTCTGCGAGGTCCTCCACCGCGTGCTTCATCCACTCGGTCATCGCATGCGGGTTAGATGTGCAGAAGTTGTCGCCGCCGTCGCCGTGGATCTTGTCGCTGCGCTTGCCGTCGATGAGGGCATACCACTCGGGGTGGGCCTCAAAGTACGTGAGCTTTCCGTCGGCGTTGGCATCTCCGAGGAAGGCATCCGTGACGGGGTACGGGTCGGCGGGCTTAGTCTCGTCGCCTGTGAAGCGCGTGTGGTTGTACGGGTAGGCGTTGTGCGGGTTGAGGTAGTAGCTGGTGAGGACATGACCGCCGCCCACGAGCATGATCCCGAGCTTGTGCAGGAGGGGCTTGTTGTCCTGCTCCACGCACCAGTAGTTCATGCGATTGCGGGCCATCCAGAGGATGAACTCGTCATCCCCGCGGTTCTCCCAGGCGTGGAAGCCGCGGGTATAGAAGGCCGGGGTCTCGGAGACGTCAAGCTCCGGCAGGCTCGTCAGCTTGATGGAGGAAACTTCCTGGTTCACCTTTCCGGGAGCGTACCAGCGCACACCCAGGCGATGGAGGAGGTCGTATGCGCCGTAGAGCGTGCCCACCCGTCCGCCACCGGCGACCGCGAGCACTCGCCGGCCATTGTGGTTGGCTGAACGCAGGATGTAGCCTTCCGGGCCGAGTTCCACAAGTTCGGCGGCAGTGAGTCGCAGGCAGTCGGCCAGCGCTTGGGTGATGCGGTTGGTATCGGGGCCACCCACGAGGATGATGTCCCCGCCCGGGTCGGCTGCGTCCCCAGAGAGCGCGAAGTCCTCACTGCGGCCCGTCATCTCACGCAGATACGCCTGGAGCTCGAGGGCCGCGAAGCACTGGGTGCAGGCAATGTCATCGGCGGGGTCGGGGTCATGCCAGGTGACGCGGTCTTCGGCCAGCGCGGCTTCCCCGGGAGACTGGAACGGTCCTGGTGAGACAACGATGGTGACGGCGCAGGCGACGTGCATGGAGACCAGAAGGAGTGCGGCGGAGGGGAGCAGGCGATGCACGCGGGTCATCCTCTCGCAGGCGTCAGACCTATAGCCCTTCTTCGATCAGCTCCTTGAGCTGCCCGATGGTGAAGGGTTTCGCCAGGGCCGCATCAATCCCTTCGAATTCCCCGGCGGCCAAGTCCCAGCCCGTCATGATGACCGTCTTGATATTGGGGTGCATCCGCCGGGCTTCCCGTGCGAGGCTCACGCCGGACAGGCCTTCCATCCCGTAGTCCGTGAGGAGCACGTCGAACGCGTTTTCCCTGAGCCTGGCGAGGGCGGCGTTCCCGTCATATACCGTGTCCGCTTTGTGCCCCATGCGGCGCAGGGCAGTGGACGCAAAATCGGCAATCGGACGGGTGTCGTCAACCACGAGAATGTGCAGCGGCCCTCGTTCTTCCGCCGCGGGCGCCGCCGCTTCCTCGTGGTCCTCCAATCTCTGGGCGGCGGGCAGGGAGACCGTGAACCGGGTTCCCTCACCCAACTTAGATTCGACGCTGATATTCCCGCCGTGGCGCAGAATGATGCCGCGGATGACCGCAAGGCCCAGGCCAGAATTGTCGGCGCCCTTGGTGCTGTAGAAAGGCTGGAAGATGTCGTCAATCATGTCCTCCGGGATGCCCGTGCCCGTGTCGCGCACGGAGAAGACGGTCATATCGCCTTCCTGGTGGCCGGACACCGTGATCGAGCCGCCCTTCGGCATGGCCTCGCAGGCGTTCACGATGAGGTTCGTCAGGACATTGCCGATCTCGCCGGAACTGCCGACGACCAGTAAGTCCTCGGTGATCTCGTTCTTCACCGCGATGCGGACGCCTTCGCGCTGAGCTTGGTCGCGCCAGCGGGGACGCAGTGTGTGGATGACATCGTCGGCCAGTTCGCGCAGGTTGAAGACCTGGCGGTCCATGTCGGTGCGGGCCTGTGAGAAGCGTTGGATGCGCTTCACCGTCTCCGATCCCCGGCGCGCGGCGGCGACAATTGCGCTGAGTTCGTGCCGGCGTTCGGCGTCTGTCTCGTCGAGCAGGAGAAGCTCGGCCGGGCCCATGATGCCCGCGAGGGTGTTGTTCAGGTCATGCGCGACGCCACCGGCCATCTGTCCCAGGGCGCGCAGGCGTTCAGCCGCCACGGACTGGCGCTCCAGCATGCGCTGCTGGGTGACGTCGATGCCCACGGTGATGATGGCGACAACCTTCCCCGATGGGTCTAGCTGGGCCACGTAGTGCCAGGAGATGATCCGTTCCTCACCCGAGCTTGTGAGGACCGTGTCTTCCAGGTGCCCGCGGGTGTTGCCCTCGTAGATGCCGCGGATGAGCATGCGGGCCCGATCTTGGGCTTCGGGCGGATAGAGGTGCTCCCAGAAGGGCTTGCCGCGGAGGGTCTCCTCCGAATATCCGGTGATGCGCTCGCCGGCGGGGTTGAACCGCAGCACATTGCCGCGCGGATCGAGGGCCATGATGATGGCGTCGGCGGCGTCAATGATGTTGCGGGTGAAGTCGCGTTCGCGCTGTACCTCGTGCTGGGCGCGCAGGCGTTCTGACACGTCGAGGAGCGTGGCGACGATGGCCTCGCGATCGCGGTAGGTTGCGTCCACGATGGCGACTTCGCACCATAGGCTCGGGCCCTTGCGGGGTTTGAGCACCACCTGTTCGGAGCGGATGTCGGCGCTGGGGTCGCTCTGGCGCCGCTGGAGTTGGGCCCGAAGCTTGTCGGCGTCTTCGGGCGAGAAGAAGTCCCAAAGCGACAGCCCGTAGACCTCGTTCTGCACGCATCGGGCCATTTCCGCCAGGCGCGGGTTCGCGTAGACCACGTGGCCATCCTGCTGGATGATGATGCCGGTGGGGGAGCTCTCCGTGATCGCCCGGAATTGCTTCTCGCTATCCTGCAGGTCGCGTCGCGCGCGCTCCATCTCCATGAGGAGCACGTTCTGGCGCAGCATGGCCTGTTGCATGGCCCGGAGGGTCAGTTGCACCACGCCGCCGACAGTGACGTAGATCAGGAGGCTTGACGCGGCGACGGAAGGCAGGGTGGCCTGCTCGTGGATGTCTCCGTTGAGATAGGCCAGGGCGAACATGGGCAGGGATGCGATCCCGGCGATCAGTCCGCCCCGGGAGCCAATGAGCACCTGGGCCAGGACGACCACGATGAGGTAGCCCGGCGCGAGGAATTCGATCTGCTCGGGCGCGATGACGCCGACAGTGATGACCGTGCGTGCTGCCAGGACGCAGATGAGCACCCACGAGGCGGCTTCGTACTGCTCGTTCCGAGCCAGGTAGCGCACGCCGAAGACCGTGCCGGCCATCACCAGGGATAGCGCCAGATCGATGCCGAAAATGGCGCCGCCAACGGGTAGCGACAGCCAGAGCGCGGCGTCGAACACCGCGACGATGGCCATCAAGAGGATGAAGCCGAAGGCCACAGCCTCTAGCAGGCGGCGCTTCTGGTTTTCGATAGGGGTAATAGTCATGAACAGGAGGGCCCTGGGGCTCCCGGTACACTCATGCGCAGGATTTGGCGTATCTTCCGCGAAGTATACCACAAAGACGCGCACGCGCAACGCAGCCAGTGTCTGGTCTGAGCCACCGGGGATGCGGTGCTTCCGGCGCTCTGAGCGGGCCGGCATGGAGGGGTTCCGATGGAGATTCGCTACCGAGTGGCCACTGCTGAGGACGTGGAGGCGATCCTGCGCGTCACCGTCGCCGCTTTCCGCTTCACCGAGGACAGCCCGCGTTACAGCGCGCTACGCAGGGAGATTGAGGCTGCCCCGCAGCGCTACCGGGTGCTGGAGCAAAGCGGCGAGATCCTGGCATCGCTGCATGTGGGAGACAACTGGATCCAGGTTGGGCAGTGCGCGGTGCTGAAAGGTGACATCGGGCATGTCGCCGTGGATCCAGGGCAACAGGCGCGCGGCCTGGGCACGATGCTGATGAACCAGGCGCTGGCCGACCTGAGGGTGTCCGGGTACCACCTGTCACGACTCGGGGGACTGGTGCGTTTCTACAGGCGGTTCGGATACGAGCCTTTCCCGCGCAGGTTCGTGGAGTTCCGCGTGAAGCCCGTCCAGGGGCAGAGGGAGCCGGTGCCCGCAGTGGAGGCATACCCGCCGCCCAGCGGATACCCGGGAGACCTGCGGCCCTTCGACGAGGCCAGCGACTGGCGCGGTGTCGGAGGGGTCATCCACCGGTTCATGGCGGGCAGGTCCGGCGCGGATGTTGTCCATCGCCCGACGACTCCGCCCGCGCACCCGGCTCCGCCTGACCCGACCGGGCTGAAGTTCGTTCACGATGTCTCTGGGCAGATACGTGGCGTGCTCTTCGCGCATGACAACCCGCTGGAATCCACGGAGACCGAGCGCTGCTTCTCCATCGGCACTTTCGCCTATGAACCCGACTGTCCCGATACGGCGGCGATTCTGCTGCAACTGCTCTTCTCGCGTCTCGCCCCATTCGCGCCGGTGCGCATCACCTCGCGGCTCCCTTTCGATGAGAAGCTGGCTTGCGATCTGCATGAGAATGGGATCGGGTTCGAGCGGATCGAAATGCACCAAGCGGTAGGCTCTAACATGATTCAGGTGCTGAACCTGGGCGCGATCTTCGACGCCATCGCCTCCGAACTGGAGGCGCGCCTGCAAGAGTCTCTGCTGCCGGAGTGGAGCGGTGTGGTGGGGTTCAAGCTGCCCAATGAAAGCTGCGCGCTGCGGGTGGACAGGGGCGAAATGCGGGCGTGTGATCCGCAGGATGCGACCGTCACCGTGGAGCTGAGCCAGGCGCAGTTTGTGAAAGCGCTGTTCGGGCTGTGCGGTATGGATGAGCTGCCGTGTACGATGAGTCTCACCAGGCTGGAGCGGGCACTGCTGGGGATCCTGTTCCCGCGTTGCCCTTCTGGGTCAGGCCCGTGGGGGTAGGGCAGCGTTGCGGGGGATGCGGCCCTGCGCAGCGGATGAACGGTGGGCTAGATGGGAAGGGTCATACGGACAACTGCATGCCTTCGCGGCCGGCGTCGCACTGGATGTCGTAGCCGTAGCGAAGGATGTAGTCGTGGGCGCGCCAGGCAACTTCGTCGATCTGCTCGTCGGTCCGGTCCGGGTGGTGGTGGAATAGGATCACTCGCTTGACCCCGGCGGCGGCCGCCATGTCGATGACGTCGGCATATGAGGAATGGCCCCAGCCCAGGTGCGCGGGGAGTTCCTCCGGCAGGAACTGGGCGTCGTGGATGAGGACGTCCACTCCCTCGCACATCCGCGTCAGGGCATGGCGACGCGCGTCTCCGTCGCGCCCCCCCGCTCGCAGTTCGTTGTCCGTGACGTGCATCAGGGTCCCGGCTGTGTCATCGCTGATCCGAAAACAGCAGCAACCGCCGGGATGACTGCACATACCAAGCTGCAGGGTGGCGGACTGGATACGCGTGACGCTGTCTCCCAGGTCCATGAAGTCGATGTCGGCTCGCAGCTGCCCGAACTCAACGGGGAAGCTGAGCC
>JAGPGE010000379.1 GCA_018056145.1 Armatimonadota bacterium | reverse complement strand
CGATCTCGGGGAGGATGAGTGCGCGGCCGAGACCAAGGCCATGCTGTCCGTGATCTCCGCCCCACTTGCGAATCCTGACGCGGGCGCCGTTCAGGCGCTGCGCGCACCGTACCATCAGGCCGCGCGTATCCGGGACCTGTTCGCGGGACTGGCGAAGCTGGTGAGCACCGGGCTCGCGGTGGACGACCTGTCTGCGACCTATCCCGGCCAGTACCCGGGCGCCGAGTTCCGTACTGCTCTGGACGTCCTGCGCGGGCGGCGGACTGCACTCCTCGCGGACAAAGGCGGCGCGTACGGGCAGCCTGAGGCTGCGTCGGTCTCAGCATGGGAGGCGGAGATCGACGCCCTGCAACGCAAGGCGCTGATCGAAGCCAATCCGGTGCTGGATTTCGGCGAACTGCTGTTCATCACCCGCAGGCCCGGCGGCGGCAACCCCGGCCTGCCCCAGAACTGGCAGGGCAATTCCAGCATGCGCCGCAACGGCTGGGACACGGCGATCAGCGTCCTTTCGTCGGCGCGGGGCGGGGGCACGGTGCGCACGGTTTTCCAGTCCCCCAGCGCCTTCGTGGGGGACCTAAACCTGTCCTTCGACGCCACCCGGCTGCTGTTTTCCATGCCCGACGAGGCGAGGCGGATGACCTACCAGGTGTGGGAGATCGGCACGGACGGGAGCGGTCTGCGCCAGGTGAGCGTGGGTTCTGACGACGACTACGACAACTACGACGGCTGCTACCTGCCCGATGGCCGTATCATGTTCACTTCCACGCGCTGCTATCAGGCCGTGCCCTGTACCGGCGGCGACCACGTGGCGCTGATGTACCTGATGGATGCCGACGGTAGCAATGCCCGGCAGCTAACCTTCGACCAGGACCACAGCTGGGACCCCACTGTCCTGAACGACGGGCGGGTCATCTATACCCGATGGGAGTACAACGACACTCCGCACTACTTCAGCCGCATCCTGTTCTCGATGAACCCCGACGGGACCCGGCAGAGCGCCTTCTACGGGAGCAGCTCATTCTTCCCCAACACCATGATGTACCCGCGGCCCATTCCCGGCAGCGAGACGAAGATCGCGTGCATCCTGTCGGGGCACCACGGGAACCCGCGCATGGGCGAGGTCGCGATCATCGACACCGCACAAGGCGAGCGCGAGGCTGAAGGCGTGGTGCGGATACTGCCCGAGCGCCACCGGAAGATCGAGCCGGTGATCGTGGACCAGTACGCGACCGGAAAATGGCCCCAGTTCGTGCAGCCCTGGCCACTGTCGGAAAAGTACTTCCTGGTCTCCTGCAAGCCCTCACCCGACGGTTGGTGGGGGCTATACCTGTTGGATGTCTTCGACAACCTGGTGTCGATTCGCGTGGAGCCCGGCGCGGCGCTGATGGAGCCGATCCCACTGCGCCCGCGCGAGACGCCGCCGATCATCCCCGATGCGGTCGATCTCCGGCGCAAGGACGCGCTGGTCTATCTGTTCGACGTCTATCGTGGTGAAGGCCTGGACGGCGTGCCGCGCGGGAGCATCAAGAAGCTGCGGCTCATCGAACCGGTCTACAGGTACTGGGGCAATGGCGAGACCTACAGCACTTCCATCGATGGGACCTGGGACGTGAAGCGCATTTTGGGAACTGTGCCTGTGGAAGAGGACGGGTCCGCATTCTTTCGGGTACCCGCAAACACGCCGATCATGGTCCAGCCCATCGACGGGCGGAACATGGCGCAGCAGCAGATGCGCAGCTGGTTCACGGCCATGCCCGGCGAAGTGCTGTCCTGCGTGGGCTGCCACGAGCGCCGGCGCGAAGTGCCCACACCCGGTGGCCGTGCGCGTGCCCAGGCGCGCCCACCTTCGGAGATTGAGCCCTGGCGCGGGCCGGCACGCGCCTTCTCCTTCGAGGCCGAAGTCCAGCCCGTCCTGGATCGCCACTGCGTGCGGTGCCACTCCAAAGGCGCGCTTGACCTGCGCCCCGCGGGAACTCCCGGAGCACGGGAAGCCCGGTTCAGCCCCGCGTATGACTCTCTGCACCCGTATGTCCGCCGGCCCGGTCTCGAGGCGACCATGCACGTGCTCCCGCCGCGTGAGTTCGAGGCGGGCACCAGCCAGCTTGTGCAGATGCTGGGCAAAGGGCACTTCGGGGTGAAACTCACCGAGGAGGACTGGGACCGGCTCATCACCTGGATCGACCTGAACGTTCCCTATGCATCCGACTGGCGCGAGGCGATTCCACCCGCGCCCGAGAACCTCATCAGGCGGCGCGAGGAGATCCGCGCACAGGATGCCTGGGCCGTGGCCCAGCGGGAAGCGGAGGTGCGGCCATGAAGCGCGCTCTGGCGGCCCTTGTCGTGTGCTGCGCCTGCCTGATCGCCTTGGCTGCTGACGAGGCGCCAGAGGGCTGGCCTTTCGACACCGCCGAAGCCCAGCGGCGCCAACAGGACTGCGCGGCGGGGCTCGGGACCGAAGTCACCCGCACGCTGACGCTGCCCGGTGGAGGCACGCTCACACTCGTCCTGATTCCGTCGGGCCGGTTCCTGATCGGCGCCCCGGACGGTGAGTCGTTGCTGGACCCCGACGAAGGTCCGCGCTTCGTCGCCGAAGTCCCCGGCCCGTTCTGGATGAGCCGGTGCGAGATCACGAATGCCCAGTACCGGCTGTTCAGGCCCGACCATTCCAGCGGCAACATTGACACATACTGGAAGGATCGCGTGGGCCCCGGCCCGTCACTCGACGGGGACGATCAGCCCGTTGTGCGCGTCTCCTGGCACGAAGCGAAAGCCTTCTGCGAGTGGCTGGGGCAGCAACTGGGCAAGACGGTGCGGCTGCCGACCGAACCGGAGTGGGAGTGGGCCTGTCGCGCGGGAACCGACAGCCGGTTCCATTGCGACCCGGCGGAGCTTGACAAGTATGCCAACCTCGCTGATGCCAGCCTGCGCTCCATCAAGCCGTGGGCACTGCGTGACAACGAACGCAATGACGGTGTGGCGGTCTCGGCGAGTGTTGGCCGCTATCTGCCCAACGCCTGGGGCCTGTGCGATATGCATGGGAACGTGGCCGAATGGTGCGAGAGTGTGTATCAACCGTATCCGCTGAACGTGACAAGTGAGTCTGACGCGACCGCTGACCCCGAAGCTCCCCGTGTCATCCGCGGCGGGTCGTGGGACGATCGCCCCCGCCGCACGCGCTCAGCATTCCGGCTGAGCTACCCGCCGTCGCAGAGGGTGTACAACGTGGGGTTCCGGGTTGTGGTGGAGGAGTGAGCCGGGCGATCGGGTGGCGCTGCGTCCCGAAGCAGTGTTCGTGACGCGAACACACTAAGCGGGGCTTGGTGTGTCGCCCGTAGATGGGTAGGGTCCCCGATCTCGCTCACTCCGCCGGGCCTGTCGCTCCCAGGACCTTCGCCTTCATCAGCGCGTAGCTTGCGTCCTCCCGGCTCAGCCAGGTGAGGCCGCGGCACTGTTCCCAGCCGCCCTCGCTCTCCGCGAGCGGCGACATGAGCACCCGGCTCTCCTCGGGGATCGCCACGTTCACCAGCGCCTCCAGCGGCTGCTCGCTCATCCCCTCGTGGCACTCATTGCACGCGCTCTTCACATGCTCGCGCAGGGCCGCCACGCCCTCCTCAGAGGGCTTGCGCCGCTCGGGCCTGCTGAATGAGTAGTCGCCGTAGTACTGGCCGTTGAGGTCCAGCCACTCGGCGATGCGCGTGAAGCTGTCCGGGTCGATTGGGGCCTTGCGGTGGTGCTCGTTGAGCAGGAACCGCGCGAGTTTCCCTGCATGCGAGCCATAGTCCATGATCTTGCTGATGTCGGTCTGCTCATTCCGGTGGGCCAGGGAGACCCAGCCCGGGCGCGTCACCAAGGCCTCGTATGACTGGCTGAACTGGCCCTTCGGCGTGCCCAGCAGGTTGAGGTCGCCCGCGTTCCGCTTGACCCCGTGACAGCGGATGCAGTAGCGGTCCAGCACCGGCTGGACTGAGCGCGCATAGCTGAAGCCACCGGCGTAGCGCGGGCCGACGGACGGCACAAGCTCCTTCACTTCCGAGGGGGCCAAGCGCTGGCCGCCATAGGCCAGAGAGCCCCTGGGCTCGTGGCACCCGGCACAACTCATGACCTCGCCGGGCTGCAGGTAGACCTGGCTGCGCATGCTGAAGACGGCCATGTTGTTCTCATCGAGAAGCTGGAAAAGCAGGGGCTCCTGCGCGGGTGCGCGGAACGCCACGGAACCATCCTCTTCGACCGGAACGGTCCCCACCACGCCCTTGGTGATCTCCTGGCTCACCCAACTGCGCTCCGGGACAGAAGCCGTGGGCTGCTCGATCATGCGCACGACCCTCAGACGCTTGATGCTGCCGGGGATCAGCGGCTCCACGCAGTCGTAGACGTTCTGGATCAGGAAAGTACCGTCGGTGCGTCCAGGCTCCAGTGAGGACGAGAGCACCGGCGGGACCGGGCGCGGCTGGACCGGGATCGGGGAGAAGCAGGACATCTTCGGATCGCGGTAGATCAGCTCCCGGCCGCCGAGGGTGTCCACGAGGTAGATGCCGTAGGCTTCGGTCGCCTGCACATTGCCCTGTGAGACGAGCCGGTCAGGGCTGTAGGCTGCGAGATACAGGTCTTCGGAGAGCGGCCAGGGCTGACTATAGCTCCCGACGGGCCAGCCTTCGGTTTCGGGAAAGCTGGCGTCCGGGGTGATGCGTCGGACACCGTCAAGCCCGTCCTCACCGTGGCGGCGGTCGATGGTGATTATCGAGCCGGCAGTGTACGAATGGTGGGCCATCGCGGTGGCTGCGACCAGATCGGTCTCCGGGATCGGTTTCGCCTCGGCGATCATGCAGGGGTTTCGTGTTGAGTTGCCGTAGTAATGGGCCACCGCGGTACCATCAGGCCGGGTAGTCCACAGGCTCTGCAATACGGTGTCGTGGCGGTTGATGTAGTCCCACCGGGTGTAGACGATCAGTCCGCTGGGGAGCACCGCCGGGTCCCACTCGTTGGCTTCGCCATAGCTGAGGCGGGTGATGTTGCCCCCGTTGGCGTCGCAGCGGTACAGAACATACGAAGGGGTATAGCGCCCACCATGACATCGTCCGAAGCCCTGGTTGCGGGTGGAGACGAAGACGATGCCGCCATCCGGCAGGTAGCAGGGGTCGAAATCCTCGATGAGAACGGTGGTGCGGCCCATCCACCCTTGCAGCGGATCGACGCCCGGCACTCCAGTGAGTTGTCGAACCGCTCCCGAGACCAGGTCAAGCTCGTACAGGAAGAACTGCCGGGCATTGCGGTCCAGCACCGTGTGATCGCAGAAGCTGAACACCACGCGGCGACCGTCGTATGACAGGTCCGGATGCAAGACGGAGCCGACTGGGAGCTTGTCTGCGAGCAGCGGCACGGCCAGGGGCTGCGATCGCCAGGACTTGAGCAGCACAAGGCCGTCTCCCGGGCGGCTGTGGCGGCCCTCATACTGGTCCACCATGTGGCTATACAGGGGCGGCGGGCGCTTGGTGATAAGCAGGTCGCTGAAGTCCAGCAGCGGATGGGACACGATCATCTCGCGCCGCAGCCTGCGCACATCGAGGTATAGCGACTGCCAGTCAGTTCCGGGCTTTGCTTCAGCTACCCGGGCCTCGAGTAGCTTCAGCCGCTCCGCAAGGTCTGGCAGGGGTCTCGCGGCGGACACGAACTCCAGTGTCTTGCGTGCGAGCTCGAGAGCTTCACCGGCGGCGATGCGGAACAGCGCATCGTCTGCTCCCGCGCCGGCTTTCTTCGGCGGCGTGTATGACGACCAGGGGCTCGAGCTGCTTTGGGTCGCGGGCTGCTCCAGGGCGATGTTCAGATCAGGCTTGTCGGCGGCGAAGACCTCGACCTCATCCAGGTGCAGGTATTCGCGGCCGGGCAACTGCAGGCGCACGTAGCGGGCCTTCTGGCCCTCAAGCGGCACTTCCATGGGCTTGCCGTCTACCGCGCCGTGGAAGAGAACGCCTTGGTTCTGCCAGACCTGTCGCCAGTTCTCGCCATCGCTGGACAGGAGCATCATCAGCACGTTGTTGCGCGAGCCAGCGTCCTCGCGGTTGTACAGCAGCGCGCGGTGCAGGACGTACTCGCTGCCCAGG
>JAGPGE010000378.1 GCA_018056145.1 Armatimonadota bacterium | reverse complement strand
CTCGTCGTTCATGGCCATGCGGGCGAAGGTCTCCCGAACGTCTCGGGCGGAAGCGAGCGCATCCGGTACGCCGTTGGGCCCCTCCGGGTTCACGTAGATCAGGCCCATCTGCACGGCAGCCAGGGGATTCTCAAGATCCCTGTCGCCCGAGTACCGCTTGTCGCCAAGCCACTCGCTTTCAGTCCCCCAATAGATGTCCTGTTCCGGCTCCCAGATATCCTCGCGGCCGCCACCGAAGCCGAAGGTCTTCAGGCCCATGGATTCGATGGCGCAATTGCCCGCGAGGATCATAAGGTCGGCCCACGAGATCTTCCGCCCGTACTTCTGCTTGATCGGCCAGAGTAGCCTGCGCGCCTTATCGAGGTTGACGTTGTCCGGCCAGCTGTTGAGAGGCGCCAGGCGCTGGCTGCCGGACCCCGCTCCCCCGCGTCCGTCGCCCATGCGGTAGGTGCCGGCGCTGTGCCAGGCCATGCGGATGAAGAGCCCGCCATAGTGGCCGTAGTCCGCCGGCCACCAGTCCTGGGAGTCGGTCATCAGTGCGTACAGGTCCTGCTTCACCGCCGCGAAATCGAGTGTCTTGAACTCCTCGGCATAGTTGAACCCCTCCCCCATGGGATTGGACAGGGACGAGTGCTGGTGCAGGATGCCAAGATCCAGTTGGTTAGGCCACCAATCCCGGTTCGACGTGCCTCCTCCGGCCACTGGTCTCGCTGATCGTCCGGTTACTGGGCACTTGCTCTCCTCCATCGTGGGTGCTCTCCCTTCCGATTTGGGTTGTTACAAATGACTCCGGTCTCGGCAGACGGGCCTCGCCGGGCTTCCCCGGCGCCATCGCCTGTTCGCTATGCGCCCTGCTCGTGTCGCGGTTGTGTGACGTCTTGAAGACACTTGCGGCAAATTCCACGCACCTCGACCTGAGTCCTGTCAACATCGCCGAACTCGCGCACGGCCTCTGCAACCGCCAGCCGATCCAGTTCATCGCTGTAGAAATCGGCCGTCAGGCCACACCGCGTGCAGACGAAGTGGTGGTGCGGCCGCATATTCCCGTCGAATCGGCGCCGCTCGTGAGGAAGCCCGAGGGTGGTGATGAGGCCCAGACCATTGAGCAGCCAGAGGGTCCGGTAGACGGTGTCAAGAGAGATCGTGGGGACCCGCGCCTGCACTCCCCTGAAGACGGTTTCCGCGTCCGGGTGCAGCCGGGAGTTGAGCACCTCGCAGAAGACTTCAATGCGCTGGTGGGTGACGCGCACGCCCGAGGCCTTGAGGACCTGCTTGCAGTGCTCTATGGGATCCTGCAAGTCTTCCGCGGGACTGAACATGAGGGGCATCCAATTTAGGAATGGATCGTAAATAAGAGTCTATCTACACAGCATAGCGGTGTCAATACGGATGCCCACTCCCGGTGAGCTAGTAACATACATGGGTTACAGCGGTCAGGGAGGGTGGCGGCGTCCCCCAGTTGGACGGCGTGGGGGGATGTCGTCGCCGTCGTCGTGCCCTCACCTCACCGGCAAGATGATGTGGGACGGGTGGGCCTTGCTGACGTGCAGCGTGTTGTGGGCGATGCGGGTCTCCGCGTTGGCCCGGAAGCCCGCTCCCGTATTGGGGTTGGGGTCGAAGCGCGGTGCGTTACTGCTGCTCACCGCGACCCGCACCCGGTGGCCCTTGTTGAAGACCAGGCTGGTGCTCCACAGGTCCACGTCCGCCTCGTAGAGGCCGCCCGGCTCCATGAAGACCTCCCTGTCGAAGCCCTCCCGGAACCGCATGCGCAGGATGCCGTCGGCCACGAGCATGGAGCGCCCGTCGGGGTATACATCGGTCAGTTTCACCGTGAAATCGGTATCCGGACAGTCTGAAGACACGAAAAGCTTCGCCTTCAGGCGGCCGGTGACTTCCACTGGCTCGGGCAGCGGGTCGCTGGTAAACACGAGGACATCCGGGCGGCTCTCCACGGGGCGCTGGTCCTTCGGTCCGGCGGGGATCGTGAGATTGCACCCGCCCACGGTCGGCACGGGATTGGCCGGGTCGTAGCGGAACATGCGGCTTGCGGATGGGTCCTCGGGGGCCTCCAGCGCCAGGCGACCGGACTCGTGAAAGTACACCGGCACCGGCGTGGATGGCTCGGGCCAGTCGGCCACATTGCGCCATTCATTGCCCGGAGCGCCCGGTTCGCCGCAGGCGCCCATGACATAGTAATGGACGGGCAACTGCTCCTCGAGGATGGGCGAATCCAGGCCCAGCAGGTAATGGGCCAGCCAGGGCGCGCTGAGTTCGTTCGCCGGGTTTTTGTGAGCACTGGCCGGAAAGTTGAGGTCGCCGGTGGGCTGCATCCCGTGGGTCCACGGACCGATGACCAGGCGCTGGTGGCCCCGCGCACCCTCGCCGCCTTTGTGCTGCAAGGCGTCGAATGCGTCCAAAGTCCCCTGCGCGAACACGTCATACCACCCGCCCATGTGCATCATCGGCACCGTCACCTGACTGGCGCGGGCCAGCAGGTCCACACAGCGCCACACATCATTGTAGACGGGATTGTTCAGGGCGTTCTTGATCGCGTGCTCGGAGAAATTGTTGTCGCGGGTCCAGTCCTCCACCAGCGCCTTACCGAAAGCCCCGCCGGGGAAGGCGGCGTGGTGGTACAGGCTGGGCGCGCCCACGGCCACATGGCAGCAGACCAGGGCTTCCGGACCTGCGCCTGCCGCGAGATACTGGGTGATCCCCAGAGCGGAGCCCCCGGTCATCCCGATCTTCCCATTGCACCAGGGCTGGGCGGCGATCCACTCGATGGTGTCGTAGCCGTCCTGCGCTTCGCCCCAGCCGTCGGTGAGGAAGACGCTGTCCACCCCCTCGGACTCGAAGCGGCCCCGTAGGTCTTGGACCACCCGCACCACACCGTAGCGCGTGAAAGCGCCGCGCTCGAGGCTGGTTTCCTTATTGTAGGGAGTCCGGCTCAGGAGCACGGGCCAGGGGCCATCCCCATCAGGCAGTTCCACGAGAGTTGCGAGTTTGACTCCATCACGCATGGGGATCATGAACTTGTTGACGCCCGGATGCACGGGTCTCTGGGCATTGCAGCTTACAGTAAGCAAGATGATAACCCCGGTCAGTGTGAGTGCTCGGCCTGCCAATCGCATTTTCGGCCTCCCGGAGGTGAACCGCCTGGCAACGCCGCTCGAGAACGGCGTTCAGAGTGGAGGATTTCAGGCCGAAGGCTAGTTCGAGGTTTGGAGTGAGGGGACCTGCAGAGGCAGGGAACGGGGGCTGGCAGGATGACCGGACGGCGGTTGTCGTTCGCAGGGGGCTTTCATCCGCGTGGGGCGTCGGCTCGCGCGCTCCTCAAACGGCGAGCTCTCACGGCACCGGCGCGGGACGGTGGGTTCGTGAGTTCCGGTGCCTGCGGAACCCTCATCGCCTCGCGCCCGTCCTACTGGCGTGGCCGGCAGGAACTGGCTCTGCCCGGCGCGAAGGAGATGGAGCCATTCTGACTCAGACCACGGTCCGTTCCGCGATGCGTCATTCGGTCTGCCGGTGGCGCGCGCGATATACAGGAGGCGATTGACAACCATGACAGCGCCTAGATGGACCGCCGTATTGCTGCTTGCACTGGCCGCATCCACCTTTGCCGCGGACCTGCCCATCAGCCGCGTCGTGCTGTTCTCAAGCGGCGTGGGCTACTTCGAACGTGAGGCGAACATCGAAGGGGACCAGACCGTTGAGCTGCAGTTCCGAACCGCGCAGATCAACGACATCCTCAAGTCCATGGTCCTGCTGGACTTCGGCGGCGGGACCATCGCTCCCGTCACTTACGCTCCGCAGGACCCGCTGGACCGGATCCTGAGTTCCTTCGCCGTGGACATCTCCGACAACCCGAACGTGCCCGAACTGTGGGACCGCCTGCGGGGAGCGAAGGCGAGGGTCACCACCGACCGGGTCCAGGAAGGCGTCGTGTTCGGGTCCGAGAAGCAGCAGAAATCGGTGGATGACCGGATCCTGGAGTTCGACGTGCTGAACCTCATGACCACCGCCGGGCTCATGCAGATCCCGCTGTGGCATGTGGATAACATCGAGATTCTGGACAAGGACATCGACCGCGACTTGCGCCGGGCTCTTGAGGCCATGAACCAGGCCCGCGATGTGAACAAGAGGCCCGTCGTCATCAACTTCAAGGGCGAGGGCCAGCGCGACGTGCGCATCGGCTACCTGCTCGAGACTCCGGTATGGAAGACCAGCTACCGCCTGGTGTCCGACCCGGAGGGCATGTTCCTGCAGGGCTGGGCGATTGTCGAGAACACCACGGATGACGACTGGAACGACGTGGCGCTCGCGATGGTCTCCGGCAGGCCCGTCAGCTTCGTTCAGGACCTCTACGAGCCGCTGTATATCCAGCGGCCGGAGATACAGCCTTCCATCCAGCGCGCCGCGCGCCCGCGCACGTATGAGGGCGCGATGGATGGAGGGGCGGAGATGATGGCCGAGATGGCCGCGCCGGCGCCGGCCGAAGCGCCATCCCTCGCCCGCAAGGCCGACAGGGCACGGATGGCGGCCCCGGCGATGGCGGACACAGGCATGGGCGGCGGGATGGGTGGAATGCCCGGAATGGCAGGCGGCGGGATGATGCCCGGCAAGCCAATGGCGCTGGGGGAGTTCGGTGGAACCTCAATGGCGGCAGGGGAGAAAGTGGGCACCCTCTTCCAGTACGCCATCCAGCAGCCCGTGACCATTCCGCGACAGCGGTCGGCGATGATCCCGATCATCAACACCAAGGTTGAGGGCGAGAAGGTCTCCGTGTTCAACCGCGCCGATGATGACAAGCACCCGATGAACGGGATCCAGCTCAAGAACACCTCGGACCTGCACCTCATGGCCGGGCCGATCACGGTGTTCGCGGATAATGTCTACGGCGGCGACGCGCTGATCGACGACATTGCCCCCGGCGACAAGCGCCTGCTCACCTACGCCATGGACCTGTCGGTGGAAGTGGACACCGAAGCAAAGGCGCTGCCCGAAGAGTTTCTCGCGGCAAAGCTGGTGCGCGGCATCCTGACCATCACCCGCAAGAGCCGCACCGAGGTCACCTACACCATTCGCAACCGGGCGAAGGAAGCCCGCACGGTTCTCGTGGAGCACCCGCAGGATGATGAATGGAAGCTGATCCAGCCCGAGAAGCCCGAGGAGACCACCCGCGCGGCTTACCGGTTCCGCGTTGAGGTCGAGCCCGGGAAGGCTGAGAAGCTGGTGGTCGTGCAGGAGCGCCCGCGGCCTGATATCATCGTCATCGCCGACCAGGGCCCGGATCGCATTGAGTACATCATGCGCACCGAGAACCTGTCTGACGAGATGAAGGCGGCGCTGGCGAAGGTTATGGAGATGCAGAGCGAAATTGCCGCGCTGAACACCCAGCTCCAGGAGAAGAACACGCGCATCACGGAGATCGAGCAGGAGCAGAACCGCATCCGCCAGAACATGGCGCAGCTTGACCGTAACAGCGCCCTGTACAAGCAGTATGTGGAGAAGTTCGCGCTCCAGGAAGCGGAGTTCGACAAGTTGCGCGAGGAGGCCCGGGGTCTGCGCGAGAACATCGACGCGAAGCAGAAGGCCCTGCAGGACTACATGATGGGTCTGGATATCCAGTAACTCAAGGCGTGCAAGACACGGCGCAACGGGCGCCCGCGGGAGCGATCTCGCGGGCGCACCGGTATACGCGCACCGACGGAGGGAGTGCCTCGACAGATCCGGGTGCGGTTAATGCCCCTCAAGCCGGCTCTCTAGTCCAGCCCCTGGTTCGTCTCCGCATGCGTGGGCCTGCTGTGGCGCCCTGCGGGCGAGACGCCCGCCCCACGCGGCTGAAGGCGAATGGCCGACGAGGTGACCAAGCGGTCACCTCTTACGAGCCCGCGCCTACAGACGGCGAACGGCGAACGACCGGGGCCGTACGGGCCTGCCCCTATGCCCAGAGAATGCAGCCCGTGTCGAAAGGATTCGCCAGGTCCCGGTGGGAGGGCATGATCCGCAGGGTGTAGCCCCAGCGGCCGGTCCCATCGCAGTCCACCGTGCCCATGAACCGGTGAGTCCCCCCGGTTCCGGGCCCGACGTACTCCATGCGCC
>JAGPGE010000377.1 GCA_018056145.1 Armatimonadota bacterium | reverse complement strand
ACAGAAGCGTAACTTCGCGCCGGCGGCTCTCGCGGATCACATCAGGCTCGTTCATCAGCTCGCGCAGGACATCGGGCGACACATAGGCATCGAACTGCCGCTGGATCAGTCTGCGTTCCATGGTCAGGCGGTCGTAGAGCCCCAGTACCAGCGGCACCGCGCCTGCCAGAAGAATGGCCCCGTACGGAACCCAGACATTGAGCAGCCGGAATGCCACGTAGAAGCATGGTACCCCAAAGACCGCCACTAGAAGCATCGCGAGCGCAACCGCGAGCCCCTCGCTTCCCGCCAGCCAGACAGCAAGGGTCACCAGAGCGCCCAACACCACGGCGAGGCCCGTGACGAGCACCGAGTCGGAGACATCCAGAACCGGCGCTTTGTGCAGGAGGGCATTGGCAATGTTGGCGTTGGTCTCCACCCCGAAAAACACGCGGTTCTCCTTGCGGTACGGAGCAGGCCGAATGTCGTACAGGCCTGGAGCGGTGGCGCCTACGAGCACCACCTTGTCCCGGAACTTCTCGGCCATGCCCTCCTGGCGCAGAGCATCCACCAGACTGACTCGGGGTATGGTCCCGCTGGGGCCACAGTACGGGATAAGCGTAGCGCCGTCCCGCTCGATGGGGAACTGCCCCTCGTCTTCACCCCGTACCGAGTAGAGGTTGTCCCCCATCCGGCAGACGATCTCGTCCCCCTTCGCCCCTGCCGCCACCTGCGCAATCGCCAGCCCGAAATGCGGGAAGACCCTCCCGCGCTGCCCGACCATCATCGGGCGGAACCGTCTGTACACACCGTCCGGGTCCGGGTCAATCTGCGCGTATCCGACCGCGGCCGCTTCGCAAGCGAGTCGCCGGGTGGGCAGCGCGAACGCTTCGCCCGTTTTCGCGCGTCGCAGGGCGCCCCGGGCTGGTGGGTAGCTGAAGCGCTCCAATAGCGCTGGATCGGGGCTCTCCGTGGCAGACTGCGGCGACCAGTGCGCAGCCAGCACCACCCGCCCGTGCTCCCGGATAGCGCGCGCGAACAGCTCGTCGGCGCTACTCACGTGCCTGGCGGAACCCGAGGACGCCACCTGTACGGGGGCATCGTCGGGTTCCGGGAAGAGAACATCGAAAGCGACCACGCGGGCCTGGCTGAGAGGACCGAAAAGCAGATGTGCGTAGATGTCCCGGTGCCAGGACTGGAACCGCCCGAGTTCGCTCAGGCTCTTGTCGTCGATCTCCACAATCACAATGTCGGGCGGCGGGTCCGCGGGCGTCCAGTCGTGGATCAGATCGTATGCGTAGCGCTCGACCACCGAGAAGATGAACAGGCTGGATGTCCAAGGGGTAATGCGTAGAACGGCGATGAGCACTGCGAGGGTTATCCCCCACTGAATGCCCCGCACGCGGCGGCTTTCCAGGGATCGGGTGGTTGCGTCCGCACCAGGCACGCGCCTTCACCTGTCGGAAGTTGATCTCGCGACAGTGTCAGTCCGCGACACATCTGTGGGTACACTCTTCTACACTTTCTTGCAAACGCCTTCTCCCCGGGTGGGTTATGACGGCGGGGACACCGGAAGGGTCTTTCGTGCTTGCTATCTGCGCAGGCGCTCCAGATATTCCCGAGTCACGCGCTCGAAGTCCAGGGGAAGATCGCGCGGACCGGCCTCGCGGCGCTCGCGGTGTGACTTCGGCGGGCGGGTCTGGTCGGGGCGCAGCACGGGCGGCTTTGGCGCGGGCTTGTACGGCTTCGGCGCTTCAGCCTGGCGCTCCTTGCTCTCCTTCTTCTTCGAGTAGAGGGACCGCTGGGCGTCCAGCATCTTGTGGAGGATCTCTCGCTGTCTCTCCACCGTCTCCCCGTCCACCTTTCCACCCCGCAGCGCGTCCTCCACCTTCTCCATCTCCGCGGGGGTGCCTCCAAGCTGGTCCACGAAGTTTCTCGAGCCCTGCCCCGACAGGAGTTTCTGGAGGGCCTGGCGGATGAGAGCCTGCTCGAAAGCAAGCTGGGAAAGGTCGCCGGGTCCCGGCACCGGCTGCTGGCCGGCGCTGCCAGGCTTGTCGCCACCGGGCATGGGCTGCCCGCCCTCCTGCTGGGTGCGCTGGTTGAGTGCCTTCTGGCGCTGCGCCATCTCCTCCAGACGCTTCATGTACTCCTGCAGGGCCATCTGCGCCGAAGCCTGCCCAAGTTGCTGGGAGAGGTCCATCAGGTCCCGCGCGAGGTCGTTCATACCCCGGAGCGTCCGTCCCTGCTCCACCATGGCCTCGGGCATCTCGCCGGCCTCGATCCGCCGTTCTGCGCGGGCCATCTGTTCCGCGAGATTCCTTGCGCGACCGGCGAACTCCGGCGGCACCACGGGTGTCAGTCGCGACAGGCTGTCCATCTGCCTCGCAAGTCCTTCCGCGCCCTTGCGCGCCGCCGTCTGCCTGCGCCGGAGTTCCGTCAGACGCGGCTTGGACTGGGCAACGTCCACCCGCATCCGGGCCGTGAGATCCCGCGAATCGGCGAGCAAATCCTCCTGCGCATCCGACACCGCCAGGGCGTCGCGAGTCAGCCTGCGGGCGGCGTCTGACATGGCCTTGCGGTCGGCTGCTGTGAGGTCCGCGGCGGCGCCGGCCATTGACGCGGCGGCATCCCGCAATGCCTGCTCCGCCTTCCTCTGGGGACCTCCCGCCTGATTGGGGCTCCCGCTCTTCAGCGCTCCGGCCGCCCTGCGCATCTGTCCCGCCGGATCCTGCTGCTTCAGTTCGGCGGCGGCATTGCGCAGTTCCGAGGCGATCTGCTCACTCTCCTCCAGCATCTCCTCGGCAAGCTTCGCCACCTGCGCTGCAACCGGGTCGGTCTGGTCCGCGAGTTCCCGCTGCCTGCCGGTTTCACGGTTGGCAGGGCGGCCTTCCGGGAGCTTGCGGGTCTGCTCAGCGAGTTCCGCCTGCCGGTCCGCCAGTTGCTCCAGGTACTTGCGCAGGACTTCCAGTCCCGCTTCCAGCTTGGCCCGGCGGAGCATCCGGATGGTGCGGTCCAGCTTGTCCATGAACTCCTGCTGGGCCTGCCGCGCGCGCTCGAGATTCTGGGCGAACTGGTCGGTTCCCAGCTTCTTGAGGGCCTCATGCATCTCCTCCATGACCCGTTTGAGGTCCTCGTTCATGAGTTCGGCCATGAGTTCGTGCAACTCGCGGACCTTCTGCACCAGGTCATCGCTGACCAGCGGGTTGTCCGCGAGGGCCTGCTCAGCCTGGGCCATGGCCTGGCGAACATCCTCCGCCCGTGACTCCAGCCGGCGCTGCGCTTCCTGCAGTGCACCCGGGGTCAAATTGGGCGCGGCGCCGGACGCAGACGCCTCCTGTGCCCGGCGGATCAGCTCCTGAAGCTGCTGGTCGAACTCCCTGGCCTCCACGGCCAGCCTGTCCAGCGCGTCTTCCCGGCGCTCCTGGGCCCTCTCGATCTGCACCGGCGGCGCGTCAGGTTCCGGAGGCGGGGCGAGCTTGATCATGTATGTTCGGCTCACGGCGCTCTTAGGCCCGGAGATCTCGTCATTGTCCCGCGCGATCGCCCGATATTCCAGCACCTGCCCCGGCCCCAGGTTGAGTGGGGTGATATCCCATAGCGACGCGGAGGTGAACTCTCTCCCGCCCGACCCCAGGGGCAGCGCCTGCCACTTCCCTCTGCCCCTGCGGTACTGCAGTTCCACTGCGGAAAGGCCGAAGTCGTCGCTCGCGGCGATCTCCAGTCGCACGGGGCGGGCGAAATCCAGCACCAGATCGCGGCCCGGATCCCGAACACGAACCGTCGGCGCGCGGTCCGGCAGGACCCGCACCTCAAAGGGACCCGCCGCGACCGATCGGTCCCCAAGTGACGCGCGCAGCCCCCAGCCGAGGTCTTCGAGTGCCGCGAACCCGGCCTCAAACTCGCCTTCGCCCAGGCCTATCGCATCGCGCCCGGAGACCGTGAGGAGCGCCCGGGCACCGTCGGTCTGCTTGCCTCGGACAGTGATCTGCGTGCCCTTGATGACCCGCAGGCTCTCGTAGCCATCGGTGTGGGTCTCAGCGGGAATGCCCGTGTACTCTGGGGGCTGGACGGTTACTGCGAGATCGAGCAATCCCAGGGGAGCCGGGCGCGGCTTCTCGGACTTGCGAAGAGGCGCGTCGATTCTGGTTGGTGGCCCAACATCCAGCCGCCCCGCCAGCCGCGCGAGACCATCCGGGCAGGCGAGCGCGATCAGAACCAGGGTGAGCACGCATGGCAGCGCCGCCAGTGAAAGCCTGCGCAAGCCATGCAGGTCCAGGCTGGTCCAGAGTCGCTCGGACTCCAGCCGCTGTGTGACCTGCAGGGCCAGGCGCTCCATGAGATCGGTAGCGGCGCCCGGCGCCGGGTCAACCAGCGCCAGAAGCCGGTCGCGCAGGTCGGGATAGCGGCGCTCCACCAGCCTGCCCACCGCGCGCGGGGTGACTGGAAGCAGCGGCGGAACGACGACCAGGGCGGCGAAGCTCAGCGCCGCGAAAACCATCAGGGGAGTACCGGAGGTCGGAGCGCCCGGCGAGACGTTGAGAACCAGCAGAAGCGTGCCGCCAACTATGCCCCAGAGCGCCAGCCACAGCACCAGACCCCTCGCCGCACGGTACAGCCGCAGCGCCCGTCTCAGGGAGACCAGGCGTGCGCGCAGGGCAGCGGGGACCATCGGCGGCAGTTTGGCGGACATTGCCTCTCCAGCGGTGGATTGCAGTCAACAGGATTGACAGATCCTGTCAAGGCAGAGTTCCACGGGAGGTGGGCATTGACCTCGCGGCGGCCGTTGCGGAGCTGCTCAGCGCCTGCCCGTTCTCGCCCTTTCCGCCCTACGCCTTTTGCGCTATAGTACCCTACGGCATTCGGCTCGACGAAGAGTGCATCAACCTAGGCCCAATGGGAGAAGATCATGGCGAAACCGATTTCTGTTCAGCTCTACTCGGTCCGCGAGGCCGCGGCCCAGGATTTCCCCGCCGTCCTCAAGCAGATCGCCGACATCGGCTACGTCGGCGTTGAGTTCGCCGGGTTCCACAACATGGACCTCAAGGAGCTCAAGTCGATTGTCGATGACCTCGGCCTCCAGGTGTCTAGCGCCCACATGCCGATGGTCACCGACGAGAACGCATCCGAACTGATCGACCAGTGCAAGACCCTCGGCATCACCAAGCTCATCACCGGCCCAGGTGGCGCCATCGACACGATGGACGGCGTCATGGCCTGCGTCGCCAAGCAGAAGCGCGCCGTGGAGCTTCTCGAGGGCACCGGCATCAGCTTCGGCCTGCACAACCACTGGCAGGAGTTTGAGCCCGTGGACGGCAAGCTGCCCGAAGACATCATGCTGGATGAGGTCCCCGGCCTGTTCGCGCAGCTTGACGTATACTGGGTTGCCAAGAGCGGCCAGGACCCGGTTGAGACCGTGAAGCGCCTGGGCCACCGGGCTCCGGTCCTGCACATCAAGGACGGCCCGCTCGACCCGCCACAGCCCATGACCGCCGTTGGCAAGGGCGTCCTGGACATGCCGGCGATCATCGGCGCGGCCGATGACAGCGTCCTGGAGTGGCTCATCGTCGAGCTGGACTCCTGCGGCACCGACATGATGGAAGCCGTACGCGACAGCTACACTTACCTCGTGGGCGAGGGCCTGGCAACAGGCAATAAGTAGCCGCGAAAAGGCACTCCGGCGCGGCGCGCACTCACCTGGTATGCGCCGCGCCGGACAGCATCCCGCCGTCCCCGCGCATGGAGAGCAATTGACCGCATGAGCACGACCGCGAAACCCGGGGCGCTATCACCAGCCTGGCGCTGGGCCATCACCCAACTGGTCCGGCGCGATCTGAAGGTGCGGTATAAGAACTCCGCCCTCGGCTTCTGCTGGTCATTTCTCAACCCCCTCATGCAAATCGCGGTCATGACCATCGTTTTCCGCTACATCATGGGGTCGCGAATTCAGAACTTCTCTATGGAGCTGTTCACCTGTTTCCTGCCGTGGATGTTCTTCTCGCAGGCGCTGAATGACGGGGCGGTATGCGTCTCGAAGGACTTCCTGCTGGTCAAGAAATACCCGTTCCCGCGGATGATCCTGCCCATATCGAGCCTCTGCTCCAACTTCGTGCACCTGTGTTTCGGCTTCGCAGTCCTCTTCATCATCTTCATCCTCCTGCCC